>NZ_JASATH010000012.1:0-69734 GCF_038440215.1 Inquilinus sp. OTU3971
GGGGGCCGGGGGGGGGCGTGGGGGGGGGGCGCGGCGCCCCCCCCGCCTCCCCCCCCCCCCCCCCGCCCCCGGCCGCCCGTATCGCGACCGCACGCCGCAAGCGCCAGCGTGGCCGCGAGCACGATCATGGTGGGTTTCAACATCGTCTTCGTCTCCATCTCAAGCGCCGGTTACAGCCGGGCACTTCACCGCTGAAAAACAGGCCGTGCGACAGTTTGTTCCCGTATCCGGCAGTGACCAATCTGCGGCCCGGTGATGGCTTTTCCAAGGCCTGTGTCGTAGAACGCGCCGGCGGCCCGCCGTGCCGGCTCGGCGCGCAGGTCGGGGTTGGAATCGCGCGAGGCTCGCTTCAGGATGGGGCCGATGACGTCGGGGCAGGAAGCATGAGGCCGAGGATCAACGCCCCCCGCCGGCTGCCGTCGCGATGAACCTGCTGTCGCGCCTGTTCCTGCTGGTCGCCCTGGCCGTCGCGCCGGGCATCGCGCTGCAGGGCTACAACGAATACGCGCTGCGCATCGCCCGCACCAACGAGATCCAGGACGATGCGATCCGCCTGGCCAATGTCGCCGCCGGGGCGCAGTTCCGCATCGTCGACGGCGTCCGCCAGCTGCTGGCCGCGATGGCCCGGGTGCCGGCGATCCGCCAGGGCCAGGGCGGCCGCTGCACCGAGGTGGTCGACGAGTTGCGGACGGAGGTGAAGAGCCTGAACGCCATCGCCGTGGTCGATGCCGACGGCAACCTCTTGTGCGGCGCCAACATCACCGCGGCGATCTCGGTCTCGGTCGGCCATCAGGGCTTCTTCCAGCGGGCGCGGGAGATCCGTGGCTTCGCCGTCGGCGGCTTCGCCACCACCGACGCGGTCGGCGTCAAGGTGCTGCACGTCGCCTATCCGATCTTCGACGGCGACAGCTTCCAGGGCGCCGTGGTGGCGGCGCTCAATGTCGACGAGATGGTCAAGGCGATCACCATCGATACCGAATCGCGCAACGCGGTGATCATGATCACCGACCGCGCCGGGGTGGTGATGTCGCGCCTGCCCGGGCCGGACACCGCCTGGGTCGGCAAGCAGCTGCCGAACAAGTTCCTCGACCTCCTGGCCTCGCAGCAGGCCGGTTCGGTCACCAGCGGCGCGATCGACAACACCATGCGGATCTACGGCTACGTGCCGATGCGGTCGGAGGAGCTGGACCTGTTCGTGCTGGTCGGCATCGACCGGGCGGCGGCCTTCGCCACCATCGACGCCGCGACCCAGCGCGGCATCGCCCTGATCGTCGCCGGCCTGCTGGTCTCGCTCGCCGCCGCCGGCATCGGCGGCCGGCTGTTCCTGCTGCGGCCGATCGACCGGCTGCTGGCCGCCGCCCGCGACTGGCAGCGCGGCCGGCTCGACGCCCGCGTCCGGCTTCGCCACGGCCGCGACGAGTTCGGCCGCCTGGCCACCGCCTTCGACGCCATGGCCGACCGGATCGAGGAGAACCTGAAGCAGAAGGACCTGCTGCTGCGCGAGATCAACCACCGGGTGATGAACAGCTTCCAGCTCCTGTCCAGCCTGTTCGGGCTGCAGGCGCGCCGGGCACAGAGCCCGGAGGCGAAGCACGCCCTGGCCGAGGCGAACGACCGGATCCAGGCGCTGGCCATCGTCCACCGCCGGCTCTACGCCAATGTCTCGGTCGACCGGGTCGAGGTGAAGGACTACCTGACCGGGCTGTGCGATGACCTGTCGCGGGCGCTGCTGCCCGAGCACGGCGGCATCTCGATCGCGGTCGAGGCGGTGCCGGCCGAGCTGCCGCCGTCGCGGATCGTGCCGCTCGGGCTGATCGTCAACGAGCTGGTCACCAACGCCGTGAAATACGCCTTCCCCGATCGCCGCGAGGGCAGGGTGGAGATCCGGTTCCAGCCGCGGGAAGACGGCTGGCGCCTGGAGGTCGCCGACAACGGCGTCGGCCTGCCCGAAGGCAAGATGCCGGCGAATGGCAGCGGCCTCGGCATGATGGTGCTGCAGGCCCAGGTGCGCCAGCTCGACGCCGCCATCGACATCGACAGCGGGCCCGGCGGCACCCGTTTCACCATCGACATCCCGGCCCAGCGCGACCCGGAGGCGTGACGATCAGCCCGCCGCCCCCTCCAGCGCCTGCAGCAGGTTCGAGACGTTGACGCCCAGCGCGTCGACGGCGTAGCCGCCCTCCATCACCGTCAGGGTCGGCACGCCCAGGCCGCGGCCCAGGATCTCGCCCATGCGGGTGAAGTCGCCGCTGTTCAGCTTGAACTGCGAGATCGGGTCCTCCTGGAAGGTGTCGGCGCCGAAGGACAGCACCACCGCGTCCGCGCCATAGTCGCGGATCCGCGCCAGGGCGGCGTCCAGCGCCTCGCGGTAGCGGTCCCAGGTGGTGCCGAAGGGCATCGGCAGATTGAGGTTGAAGCCCTCGCCGGCGCCCTCGCCGCGCTCCTCGGCATAGCCGAGGTAATAGGGGTATTCGACATTCGGGTCGGCGTGCAGCGACACGAACAGCACGTCGTCGCGGCCGTAGAAGATCTCCTGCGTGCCGTTGCCGTGGTGGTAGTCGATGTCCAGCACCGCCACCCGGGCGGCGCCGTTGTCGCGGAACCACTGCGCCGCCACAGCGGCATTGTTGAAAAAGCAGTAGCCGCAATAGACATCGGTCGAGGCATGGTGCCCGGGCGGCCGGCACAGCGAGAACACCGGCCTGCCGTCAGCGGCCACCAGCTTCGCCCCGGTCAGGGCGACGTCGACCGAGCTCAGCGCCGCGCGCCAGGTGCCGGCGGTGATCGGCGTGCCGCAGTCGCTGGCGTAGTAGCCGAGCTTGCCGTCGATCGAGCTGGGCACGATCTGGCGCATGTTGCGCACCGCCCAGTTGGTCGGCAGCGCATCGATCTCGCCATGCTCGGCGCTCCACTCGTCCCAGGCGGTCTCCAGGAAGCGGATGAAGCCGCGGTCGTGCACCCGGGCGATCGGGTCGGTGCCGAAGCGCTCCGGCGCCCGCACCTCGCCAAGGCCGACAGCCTTGATCCGGGCCAGGATGGTCTCGGCCCGCTCCGGCTTCTCCACCACCGGGATGAAATGGCCTCCGGTCAGCTCGACCTTGCCGTGCTGCAGCCGGTGGTCCTCGGAATAGATCGTCAGCATCGCGTCCCCGCTGTCCCTGTCGCCGGCGACAGTAGCGGATGTGGCGCGGGGCCGGAACGGGTCAGAGCAGGAAATCCGCCGCGGTCAGAGGGTGGTCGGAGACGACGTTGATGGCGAAGTCGGAGGCCTTGTCGCCATTGACGTCGACATAGACCACCTGCACCGAGCCGTAGGTCACCACCCGCAGCTCGCCGGCATGGCGGGTGTAATCGCCGGTGCCGAAGCTGAAGGCGGTGTCGCCATTGGCCGCGTTGCCGTCGGCATCGATCGCCGACAGGTCGATCCTGTCGCCGGCCGTGAAGTCCGCGATCGTGTCCTTGCCGAGGCCGGAGACGGCGCTGTCGGACAGGACGGTGTAGACGAACCGGTCGTTGCCGGCGCCGCCCTTCAGCACATCGCCGTTGCCGCCGCCGGCGAGGACGTCGTCGCCGGCCATGCCCCACAGGGTGTTGGCATCGGAGTCGCCGGTCAGGATGTCGGCCTGGGCGGACCCCAGCACCTGTTCGATGCCGCTGAGCGTATCGCCCTGGGCATCCCCACCCGAGCTCGCGCCGGTGGCCAGGTTCAGCGCGACCCAGGTGGCGGAGGCGGCATAGTTCGCCGTGTCGATGCCAGCGCCGCCGATCAGCGTGTCCGCGCCGGCCCCGCCGTCGAGGGTGTCGTTGCCGTCGCCACCGTCGAGCCGATCGTCGCCGGCGCCGCCGGTGAGGCCGTCATGGCCGGCCTCGCCGAAGACCAGGTCATTGCCGGTGCCGGCATCGACCGAGTCGTTATCCGCGCCGCCATGGATGGTGTCGACACCGTCGCCGCCGACCAGGCGGTCGGCGCCGTCACCGCCATCGAGGCCGTCGTCGCCCGCCCCGCCGGAGAGCGAATC
This sequence comes from Inquilinus sp. OTU3971, assembly GCF_038440215.1. NCBI lineage: Bacteria > Pseudomonadati > Pseudomonadota > Alphaproteobacteria > Rhodospirillales > Rhodospirillaceae > Inquilinus > Inquilinus sp. OTU3971. The sequence continues at coordinate 4,020 of NZ_JASATH010000012.1, forward strand.
GTCGCCGTCGTTGCCGGCCAGCGTGTCGTCGCCGTTGTCGCCGCTGATGACGTTGCGGCGGCCATCGCCGGCCAGCCGGTCGTCGAAGCTCGATCCGGCGAGGTTCTCGATATTGGCCAGCGTGTCGCCGGCCGCATCCCCGCCCGAGGCGGTGTGGTTCAGCAGGTCCACGGCGACCGCGACCGATCCCCGGTAGCTCGCGGTGTCGATGCCATCGCCGCCGTCCAGCGAGTCCGCCCCGGCGCCACCATGCAGGCCGTCATCCCCGGCGCCCCCGGCCAGGGCGTTGGCGTTGCCGTCGCCATACAGCGCATCGGCGAGGGCCGAGCCGCTGAGATTCTCGATCGTCGCCAGCGTGTCGCCCTGGGCGTCGCCGCCCAGCCCGGTTCCGGCCGCGAGGTTCACGGTCACACCGGCGGTGGAGGCGGAATAGTCCGCGGTGTCGGTCCCTGCTTCGCCGACCAGCTGGTCCGCTCCGGCGCCCCCGACCAGGACGTCGCCGCCGCCATGCCCGTTCAGGAGATCGTCGCCGGCCCCGCCGGCCAGCCGGTTGGCGCCGCCGTCGCCATGCAGTGTGTCCGCCACGACCGACCCGATCAGGTTCTCGACCCCGGTCAGCGTGTCGCCGCTCGCCGCGCCGGCTGAGACCTGGGCGCCGGCCAGGCGCAAGTCGACGGTCACCCCGGCCGAGGAGTTGGTGTAGCTGACGGTGTCGGTGTCGGCGCCGCCGTCCAGCAGCTCGACAGTGGCGTCGGCGATCAGCGTGTCGTCGCCGGCATTGCCGTGCAGGGTCACGGCGCTGCCGCCGGCGGTCGTGGCCAGCACGTCGTTGAACACCGAACCCTGGAACTCCTCGATCCCGGCGGTGGCGGCGATGGTGCCGATCACGGTGCCGTCCAGGAAGCGGATGCCGCCGTCGATCTCGGAGATCACGACGCCCTGGCCGAAGGCGGAATAGTCGAGGATGTCGTAGCCGTCATAGCCGCCATAGCGGATGCCGGCGCTGGTCCCGATCATGATGTCGTCGCCGCTCAGCGCGGCGACCAGGTCGCCCGGGTTGAAGACGATGTCGGTGTAGCCCGGCGGGGCGACCAGCCCGTCCCCGGCGAGATGGATGAAATCCTTGCCGTCGGTGCCCCAGACAACCGCCATGAACAGCTCCCCTCGATCCGGTGGTGACGGCCCCTCCGGACCGGCGGATTCCAGCCGTCCCCCGTTGCTGCTAGCATCGGCAGGCAAGATCCTTTTCCGCAAGCGATGGATAGATGGATTCAACCGAGACCGGAATTACCCGAAAGGGTAAGGCAGGGGATATCCCGCTCCTCGAGGCCATCGTCGATCTCTACGCCGCCGAGCCGGACCTGCTGACGCTGCCGCAGCTGCTGTTCGCCAGTGTCCTGCCGCTGATCGACGCCGATGCGGTGACCTTTTCCGAGTTCCACCACCGCAGCGGCGAGTTTCGGACCCTGGCCTCGATCGAGGACGAGCCGGCGCGGCGCGTCCGGGCCGCGGAGGCGTATCGCCGCCACATGCACAGCCATCCCTTCTGGCAGCACGACCCCGACTTCTTCGGCGAGTGGGCCCTGCGCGAATCGGATTTCTTCACCGACGCGGAATACCATGCGCTGCCGATCGCGCAGGAGGCGTTCCTGCCGTCCGGGTCGCACCGGGTGATGGCCATCGTGATGCGGCACGACGACTATGTGCTGGCGGTGACCGGCCACCGCAGCGTGAACCGGCCGGCCTACAGCGACCTGGAGCGCGACCGGCTGCAGGCCTTCCGGCCGCATGCGCTGCGCGCCTACCGGCAGGCGCAGGGCCGGACCCTGGCCAAGCTGACGCCGGCGGGGCGGCTGCGGCTGGCCTATCCGGAGTTGACCCAGCGCCAGCTCGAGGTCGCGTCCTGGATCGCGCAGGGCAAGTCGAACGAGGATATCGCCACCATCCTCGGCGTCGGCATCGACACCATCAAGGCGCACGCCAAGGCCGTGCACGGCAAGATCGGCTCCGAAGGGCGCCGGGCGGCGGCGGTGATCGCCCACACCGTGCCGCCCTTCGCCCAGCTGCCGCCGCTGTGGACGCTGGATGTCGACGCTTGGGGCGGCCCCCGCCGGGCGTAGGCCCCCTAGTCCGGCCGGCCGGCCGGCGCCGTCTCGTCCGGCGGCGGCTTCGGCACCGGGGCCGGGGCCGGCGTCCGCCGGGCGCGGCGCTGGCGCAGCCAGCCGCGGATCCAGGCGGCGATCTCCGACAGGTTCTGGAACACCGGCAGCTTCGGCTGGGCGCCGCGGCTCGGCTCCAGCGCCAGCCCGACCTCGGTCACCTCGTTCTCCTCGTCGACGGCGCGGACGATCAGCTCGACCGCGCCGACCGGCAGCCGGTCGCCGACCTCGACCCGGCCGCCGAAGCCGTCCTGCAGGAAGGCGCCGACCGTCCGGGTCTCGCCCGGCTCGGGCAGGGCGAAGCCGTAGCTTTCCGCCACCTCGGCCAGCGGCGCCTCGGCGTGCAGGGTGAAGTCGCCGAAGAAGTCGCGATCGTCCTCGGCCAACCGGGCTGGGGTGGCGAACAGCCGGTCCAGCAGCCGCACCTGCTGCGGCGGGGTGAAGATGTAGACTTGGTCGCCGCCCTGCAGCCGGCCGGCATGATGGAAGTCGATCGACTGGCCGTCGCGCACGATCAGCGCCGGCCGGGCCCAGCGCGGGATGCGCTCGCCGCGCGCCACCGGGCTCTGCCCCGCGATGCGGTAGACCACCAGCTCGTGGTTGGCGCGGCCGGGCAGCTCCAGCTCGACGCGGTCGACCGGCCCGATCCGCGGCGGCACGATCAGGCCCAGCCACTTGGCCAGCGGCCGGATGGTCCAGCCCTGCAGCAGCAGCGAGACGATGACCACCAGGAAGACGCCGTTGAAGATCGTCCGCCCGTCCGGCAGCTGCGCGATCAGCGGCAGGATGGCCAGCAGGATCGACACCGCGCCGCGCAGCCCGACCCAGGCGACGAAGGTGGTCTCGTTGCGCGAGAAGCCGTAGGGCAGGAGGCACAGCCAGACCGCGATCGGCCGGGCCACGAAGGTCAGCGCCAGGGCCACGGCCAGCGCCGGCAGCGCCACGGCAGGGAACTGCGACGGCGTGGCCAGGAGGCCGAGGGTCAGGAACATGCAGATCTGGGCCAGCCAGGTCATGCCGCTCTGGAACCGGCGCAGCAGGGCCGAGGCGCGGAGCGTGGCGTTGCCGGCGACCACGCCGGCGACATAGACGGCGATGAAGCCGGACCCGTGCAGCATGCCGGTGGCGGCGAAGACCAGGAGGGCGAGGCTCAGCACGATCACCGGGTACAGGCCGGGGTCGAGACTGACCCGGTTGATCACGCGCACGATCAGGAAGCCGCCGGCCAGGCCGAGGGCGATGCCGATGCCGGCCTCCAGCGTGAAGCTGGTGAGCAGCGACCAGGTCAGGGTCTCCGCCCCGGTGCCCAGGCGCGCCGCCTCGACCAGCGCCAGCGTCAGGAAGATCGCGATCGGGTCGTTGCTGCCGGATTCGATCTCCAGCGTCGACCGCATGCGGTCGCGCAGGGTGATGCCGCCGACCCGCAGCAGGAAGAACACCGCGGCGGCGTCGGTCGAGCTGACGATGGCGCCGGTCAGCAGCGATTCGTACCAGCCGAAGCCGAAGGCGAGGCGGGCGGCCAGTGCGACGATGCCGGTGGTGATCAGCACCCCGGCGGTGGCCAGGGTCAGCGCCGGGGCGGCGGCGGCGCGGAGGCTGTGCAGCCGGGTCTCGAAGCCGCTGTCGAACAGGATCAGCGCCAGTGCGACGCTGCCGATGAAATAGGCCGCGGGCGCGTCGTCGAAATGGATCTGGCCGATGCCGTCCTCGCCGGCGCCGAGGCCGACCGCGAGGAACACCAGCAGCAGGGGGGCGCCGACCCGGAACGAGATCAGGCTGGTGAAGACGCTGAGCGCAATGAGGCCCGCCGCGACGAGAATGGCGAGGTTCATCGCCTCGATCATCGGTGCCTGTTCCTCACTCCGGGGGTCGCGGCCGCAGCCGCGCGACTCGCCTCCTGCAATCCACCCGAGAAAGGTGACGGAAATCGGGCCCGATGGCGAGGTTTCTGCTCAGTCCAGAACCTTCATTGCGGCGATGGCGGCCGCCAGCAGCTCCTCGCGGGACGCGCCGTCGCGGGCCTGCAGCGACAGCCCCTGCATCACCGTGCCGAAGAAGACTGCGAGGCCGTTGATGTCGGTGCCCGCCGGCAGGTCGCCGTCCTCGATGCCGCGCTGCAGCCGCCGGCGGATCCGGTCGATGGTCTCGCGCCGGAGGCCGGCCAGATGACGGCGCAGCCCGTCATTCTCCGGCAGGCCGTTGACCAGGCCGAGGATCAGCATGCAGCCGCCGCCCCCGGGCGAGGCGAGGGCGATCTCGGCGCTCGCCGTCAGCATGCCGAGGATCGACCTGCGGGCTGTCGTGTGGGTCTCCAGCGCCTGCATGCTGCTGGCGCCGTCGGTGGCCAGGTAGAGGTCGAGCGCCTCGCGGAACAGCGCTTCCTTGGAGCCGAAGGCGGCATAGAAGCTGGGCGGATTGATGCCCATCGCCGCGGTCAGGTCGACCAGCTGCGCCCCTTCATAGCCTTTGGCCCAGAACACCTCGATCGCGCGCCGCAGCGCTGTGTCGCGGTCGAAGCTGCGCGGCCGGCCCCGCGTCGCCATCCGTGGTCCTTTCTGTAGTTGTGTTTACATAATTCGCTTGACGCTCGCCGCGCAAGCCGACAATATTTCTGTAGTCAGAATTACCGAATTCTGGAGATCCGAGATGACGACCGGCCCTGCGCCTGATCCCGACCTGACGGAAGCCCGGCTGAAGGTGATCGATGCGTATTTCCGCGGCACGGACAGCCGCGACCCGGCCTTCCTCGACCTGTTCACCGAGGATGTGGAGCTGTTCTTCCCGAAATTCGGCCTGACCCGTGGCAAGGCGGCGGTGGCTCAGTTCGGCGCCCGGCTGACGGCCGAGCTGGAGAGCCTGGAGCACGACATCCCCGGGCTGCGCACCATCGTTGCCGGCGACACCATCGTGGTCGAAGGCACCGAGGCCGGCGTCACCCGCGCCGGGCTGCGCTGGCCGGACGGGGTGGTGTCGCAGGGCCGGTTCTGCGACGTGTTCGACTTCGCCGGCACGCTGATCCGCAGCGTCCACATCTATGTCGACCCCGACTTCACCAGCGCCGATCGCGACCGCATCCGCATCCTGCGCGGGGAGGCGGCGGCCGGCGGCGGGACGCGGGCGGCGCTCGAGCGCTACATCGCGGCGATGCGCTCGGACGCGACGCCGGAGGCGGTGGCCTCGCTGTTCACCGAGGACGCCGACTGGGACATCCCCGGCGCGGTCGACCGGGTGCCCTGGATCGGCCGCCGCCATGGCCGGGCGGGCGCCGCCGACTTCGTCCGTGCCCTGTGGGACGGGATCGAGCCGATCCGCTTCGACGTCACCGCCATCGCCGCCGAGGGCGACCGCGCCTTCGCCGCCGGCACGCTGGAATCGCGGGCGAAGCGCACCGGGCGGATCATGCGCAGCGACTTCGTCATCGACGCCACCGTACGCGACGGACTGATCTCTCGCTTCCGGCTGCTCGAGGACAGCTTCGCGGTGGCCGAAGCCGCCGGCTGATCAGGACAAGAGCTCGACCGCGCTGCGCGCCAGGGCGGCGGCGCCCAAGCCGATGCAGCGCTCGTCCGGCTGATAGTCGGAGTTGTGCAGATGGTCGTGGCGGCCGGGCTGGCCGGCGCCGACCCGCAGATGGAAGGACGGCACCCGCTCGGAGAAGAAGGCGAAATCCTCGGCGCCGAAGCCGGGCGCGGTCTCGTGCACCACGTCGCCGAACTGCGCCCGCACCGCGGCGACCGACGCCTCCAGCACGCGGCCGTCATTCATCAACGGCGGCACGCCCAGCTGATAGTCCAGCTTGCAGGTCACGCCCTGGGTCAGCTCGATGCCCTGCACGATCCGGCGGATGGCCGCTTCGGCCGCCGTCCGCGCCTCGGGCGACCGGGCCCGCACCGTGCCGCGCAGGGTGCAGGTGTCGGGGATGATGTTGTGGGTGGCGCCACCGGCGATGCTGCCGACCGTCACCACCGCGCCCTGGGCCGGGTCGATGGTGCGCGACACCACAGTCTGCAGCTGGGTCACCAGATAGGCCGCGGCGACGATCGGGTCGGCGGCGTCCTGCGGCCGTGCCGCATGGCCGGACCGGCCGCGCACGGTGATGTCGAAGGTGTCGGCCGAGGCGGTGCTGGCGCCGCGGAGGTAGCCGAACTGGCCGGTCGGCATGGTCGGGCTGTTGTGGAAGGCCAGCGCCATGTCGACGCCGTCCGCCGCGCCGTCCTCGATCATCGCCGCGGCGCCGCTCTCCGGCGTCTCCTCGGCCGGCTGGAACACCAGCCGCACCGACCCGCGTAACCGCGGCGCCAGGTCCTTCAGCACGGCGCCGACGCCGATCAGCGTCGCGGTGTGGATGTCGTGGCCGCAGGCATGCATCTTGCCCGGCACGGTGCTGGCGAAGGGCAGGCCGGTCATCTCCTGGATCGGCAGCGCATCCATGTCGGCGCGGATCAAGAGGCAGGGGCCGGGGGCGCCGCCCTCGATCTCGGCGACGATGCCGGTGCGGCCGATCCCGGTGCGGTAGGGGATGCCGAGCTTGTCGAGCTCCGCCGCCACCACGCCGGCGGTGCGCTCGACCTCGAAGCCGATCTCCGGATGGGCATGGATATCGCGCCGCACCTCGATCAGGCCGGGGGCGACGGCCTCGACCGCCGTGTCGATCGAAGCGCCGATGTCGTTGATGCCGCGCATATCCATGGATCGATGAGCTCCCCTTGGCCGGATGAATCGCGTCGTGCCGAGGGCGGCGGGCAGGGCCGGGGCCGGTCGGGCCGACGAGGACCCGAGTCATTGCACCCGAAGGGAACGGCGTCCACCCCCGCGATTCGCAGCCCAGGCAACGCCCGCGGTCCGGCGCGACGTCGCCGCGCCTTCTTTACATCCTGCCGGGCGGATCCCAGCTTGGCCGGGAGGGGCGCGACCGCCCGGGCTCGGGCCACGGACAGAACGGAGCAAGCGATGCGGTTGTTGGTAGTCGGCGCCGGCGCGACCGGCGGGTATTTCGGCGGCCGGCTGGCCCAGGCCGGCCGCGACGTGACCTTCCTGGTGCGGCCCGGCCGCGCCGCCGCGCTGCGGGCGGATGGCCTGCGCATCGTCAGCCCGCATGGCGACGCCACCCTGGCGCCGCGGCTGGTCACCGCCGATGCAATCGACGGCCCCTACGACGCGGTGCTGCTGGCGGTGAAGGCCTATGGCCTCGCCGGAGCGATGGCCGACCTCGCCCCCGCTGTCGGTCCGGAGACGATGATCCTGCCGCTGCTGAACGGCATGCGGCATATGGAGCTGCTGTCGGCCCGCTTCGGGTCCATGGCAGTGCTCGGCGGAGTCTGCAAGATCGCCGGCACGGTCGATGCCGAGGGCCGCATCGTGCAGCTGGCCGGCTTCCACGAGCTGGCCTATGGCGAGCGGGACGGCACCCTCTCGGCCCGCACCGACCGGCTCGATTCGGTGCTGCGCGGCGCCGGCTTCGACGCCCGGCTGACGCCCGAGATCGAGCGCGAGATGTGGGAGAAATGGGTGATGCTGGCCGCGCTGGGCGGCATCACCTGCCTGATGCGCGGCAGCACCGGCGAGGTCGTGGCCGCGCCCGGCGGCGCCGATTTCGCCGGCCGCTTCCTGGACGAGGTGGTGGCGGTGGTCGGCGCGGTCGGGACCGCGCCCGGCAGCGCCTTCCTGGCGACCACCCGGGCCTTCCTGACCGAACCCGGGGCCGGCCGCACCTCCTCGATGTACCGCGACCTGCAGCAGGGCGGTCCGATCGAGGCCGACCAGATCATCGGCGACCTGCTGGTCCGTGGCCAGGCGGCCGGGATCGACACCCCGCTGCTGGCCCTGGCCGCGACCCATCTCGCCGTCTATCAGCGCCGCCTTGCCGGCGGCTAGGCGATCAGCGTCCCACCGCCAGGCGGGCGACGTCCTGCCAGCGCTCCCAGCCGGCGAGCCGGCTCGCATATTCGGCCCGCAGCATCTCCAGCCCGGTGCGGGCCGAAGAACACCCGCAGCGGCGGCTCGGCGGCATCGACGATGCGCAGGATGGCCGGTTCGGCGTCGCGCCAGCGCAGCAGCCGGCCGACGCCGATGACGTGCTGCTGGCGGCGGCCGCCAGCGTCTGGTCGACCGCCGGCCAGCCCGATTGGCGCCAGCGCTCCGGCCGGCTGCTGCGGCTGGTGCTCGATGGCCTGCGCTACCGGCCGAACGGCTAGCGCAGGTCGGCGCCGACCGCCTCGGCGACCGAGCGGAAGCCGTCGGCGCGCAGCCGGCCGGCCAGGTCGCGCTTGATCTCGCCGACCAAGCCGGGGCCGCGATAGGCCAGGGCGGTGTAGAGCTGCACCAGGCTGGCGCCGGCGCGGATCTTGGCATAGGCGTCGGCGCCGCTGGCCACGCCGCCGACCCCGACCAGCGGCAGCCGGCCGGCCACCAGCTTCGCCATCCGCCGCAGCACCGCGGTCGAAGGCTGCATCAGCGGCTTGCCGCTCAGCCCCCCAGGCTCGCCGGCCAGGTCCGGCGGCAGGCCGGGCGGGCGGGCGATGGTGGTGTTGGACACGATCAGCCCGTCGATGCCGGCGGCCAGCGCCACCTCCGCCACGTCTTCCAGGTCTTCCGGCGTCAGGTCGGGGGCGATCTTGACCAGGATCGGCGGCCGCGCCATGCCGTCGGCCCGCGCCGCGGTGGCGGCGGCCAGCAGGCGCTGCAGCGGCTCGCGGCTCTGCATCGCCCGCAGCCCCGGCGTGTTCGGCGAGGAGATGTTGACGACGAGATAGTCGGCCAGCCGGGCGAAGGCGCGGATGCCGGCGGCATAATCCGCCTCCGGGTCGCGGCTGTCCTTGTTGCGGCCGACATTGATGCCGAGCAACCCTGGTGCGGCCGCGCCATTCAACCGCCGCGCCTCCAGCCGGGCCACGGCGGCGGCGTGGCCGCGGTTGTTGAAGCCGTAGCGGTTGATCAGCGCCTGCTGGTCCGGCAGCCGGAAGGCCCGCGGCCGCGGATTGCCCGGCTGGGCCCGTGGCGTGACGCTGCCGATCTCGACGAAGCCGAAACCGAGCCGCAGCATCGGGTCCACCACCTCGGCATCCTTGTCGAAGCCGGCGGCGAGGCCGATCGGGTTGGCGAAATCGCGGCCCCACAGCGTCACCGCCAGGACCGGGTCGTCGGGCTCGCGGACGACGGGCCCGAGGCCCAGCTTCAGCGCGGTGATGGTGGCCCGGTGCGCCGTCTCGGGCGGCAGCGCCTTCAGCACCGGCGCGGCCAGGGCGAACAGGCGGCTCACGGGGCGGCGATGGTCGGGAACAGCCGCGGCGGGAAGACGTGGCGGCCGTCGACCAGCGGCAGCGGCGCCACGCCCTGCACCGCGGTCAGCGGGAGCTCGGCATAGAGATGCGGGAACAAGGCCCCGCCGCGCGACGGCTCCCACCGCAGGGCATCGCCCAGCTTGTCCGGATCGATCGCCACCAGCACCAGCCCGACCTGGCCGGCGAAGTGGCGGGACGCGGTCTCCTCGGCCTGCTCGGCGCTCGAGAAGTGGATGAAGCCGTCCTGGTGGTCGACGGCGGAGCCGCGATAGGTGCCGGCGGCCTCGGCCGCCGCCCATTCCGCGGCGCTGCAGATCTTGTAGATGGTCATGGCGGCCGACCCTAGGGAAGCGGTCCCCGGCCGTCAATCGCGGGGTCCGATCGATGGATCGTGAGCGTTGCAGAATGCGAATCGTATGTGGCTGTGCGTTGCAAATTGCGAGTGTCACAACAGGTTCAAAATGTGCAGCGAAATGGAAATTTCCGCCTAGGTTAGATTTTTGAAACTTAAGTTCAGATTTGCCCATGTGACCCGAGTCTCACCTGCCCCATCCCTGCCACCAGGGCCGGTCCGGCCACTTGGCACGGCCCTTGCGCTGTTGGCTGGCATCAAACTCAGGGGAGAGGCCCAAAATGGGCGACATTGCGATGACGGATAATCTGGCGGTTGTCGAGCTGAAGACTCCGATGACCTACGCCCTCGACATGGTGACGGCGATGGGCGACCCCGGCATCACCACGGTTCCGACCAAGCCGACCGCCGGCATGCTGGCGGCGGGCGCTCGGGCGGGCGGTGTCACGGTCGAGGTCGCCTGGCGGGTGTTCCAGTCGATGATCAACGCCGCCGACTGACCGGGCGGCCGATGCTGAGTGGCGGGGGCTGGATCACGGCCCCGCCGCCAGCCTCCTCGCCCATGGCCTCCGCGCCGGTCGGCAGCAGGATGGTGATGCGGGTGCCGACCCCGGGCTTGCTGTCGATCATCAGCATGCCGCCATGGCTCTGGACCAGGGCCTTGGCCAGAGGCAAGCCGAGACCTGACCCTTCGCGCGGCCGGCGCGACAGCTTGCGCGCCTGGCGGAACGGCTCCAGCGCCAGGGCGATCTCCTGCTCGGTCATGCCGATGCCGGTGTCGGCTACGGTGATGCGGACCGACCGGGCCACGGCGACGGCGTCGATGGTGACGCGGCCGTCATCGGGCGTGAACTTCACAGCGTTGGTCAGCAGATTGATCAGGATCTGGCGCAGCCTCAACGGGTCGGCGCTCAGCAGCGGCAGGTCGCGCGCCACGTGCTGCTCGATGGTGATGCCATGGGCCTCGGCGCGCTGCGCCACCAGGCTGACCGCGTCCTGGATGTCGCTGGCCAAGTCGATGGGCTCCGGCTGCAGCTCGATCCGGCCGGATTCGACCCGCGAGAGGTCGAGCACGTCGTTGACCAGAGCCAGCAGGTGCTGGCCCGAGCGGTGGATATCCTCGGCATAGCCGCGGTAGCGCTCCGGCAGCGGTCCGAGATGTGCGTCCCGGATCAGCTCCGAGAAGCCGAGGATGGCGTTCAGCGGCGTGCGCAGCTCATGGCTCATATGGGCCAGGAAGGTGGTCTTGGCATTGTCCGCCGCCTCGACCGTCCGCATCGCCTCACGCATGCGGTGCTCGGCCACACGCTCGGCGGTGATGTCGAGATGCGCCACCACGGCGCCGACCGCGCGGCCTTCGGCGATCGGGGCCGCCAGCAGGCGGATGGTCCGGCCGGCCGCCCCGGCGCCGATCATGTATTCCACCGGGGCCGCCGGCTGGATGCCCAGGACCACGCCGGCGAGATGCACCCGCACCTCGGCGCCCGCCGCGCCGGAGCCGCCGCACAGCGCGAAATAGTCCTCGCCAGGGCGCGAACCGCCACCGACGAAGCGCTCGCGCTCGCCCGGCCATTGCCAGGGCGGATTCGCGGTCAGGATGGTGCCGCGCTCATCGATCAGCGCCAGCGGCATCGGCAGCGCGTTCAGGGTGGCGGCGTGGCGCTCGTCGAGCACGTCGAGCTGGCGCTTGGCCTGCAGCTCCGAGATCCGTCGGTCCAGCCGGGTGGCGATCACGGCCAGGGCGAGGACGACGATGGTGGCCGCGGCGATCAGCCCGGCCAGGATCGTGGGTGGCACCGGGGTGCCGGCGACGCCGGCCTGGGCGGCAGGGTCGGGGACGAACCGCGCCGCTGCCATGCCGATGAAGTGCATGCCGCTGATGGCGGCCCCCATCACCAGGGCGGCCAGGATCCGCCGGACCCGCCCGATCTCGGACAGGGCCAGATGCAGCGCGGCGGTGGCGGTGATCAGGGCGATCAGCACCGACAAGGCCAGGGCGGTCGGGTCGTAGGCGATGCGGCCGGGGGCCAGGATCGCGGCCATGCCGACATAATGCATGCCGGCGATGCCGAGCCCCAGGCACAGGCCTCCGGCCAGCAGCGGCAGCGGGGACGCACGGCCCTGAGGCGTGGTCCCGTCCGGCGCCGTCTGGCCGAGCGTGGCCACGGCGAAGCCGGCGCCGGTCGCCACCGCGGCGATCAGCAGCGACAGCAGGGTCAGCGGCAGGTCGTAGGCGAAGCCGACCGGCAGGTGCAGGGCCAGCATGGCGATGAAATGCATCGACCAGATGCCGCCGCCCATGGCCACGGCACCTCCGGCCAGCCACAGCAGCCGCGCCGCGCCGCGGGCGACGCGGATGCGCTGCCCGAGATCGAAGGCGACGAAAGAGGCGAGCACCGCGACCAGGATGGCGAGGGCCACCAGCCAGGGGTCGTGGCCGGGCAGCAGGGAATGGGAGAGAGTCTCGCCGGTGAAATGCATCGCCGTTCCGGTCGGGCGGCCGGAAAAGCCCGGCCATCCAGCGCGTTAGGAGCATATCGCCGGTGCGGCGGCGTGGCTACGGGCGACGCAGCGGCGCCGCGACGGAGCCGATCCCCTGCGGCCGGTCGGCTGCCGCGCGGGCACGCCGGCCTTCCGTCCCGGGCTTCACCGCCGATACGGGCTCGGCCGCCTCGGCGAAGTCGAGCGTCACCGCCAAGCCGGGGTGGTTGTCCGACAGCGCCAGACGGATCTCGTGCAGCTGGGCCACCGCCGCCACCAGGCTGAGGCCGAGGCCGCTGCCGGGGGTCATCCGGCTGGCGTCGAGCCGGAAGAAGCGCTGGAACACCTTCTGCTGCGCCGCCTCCGGGATGCCGGGGCCGGTGTCGCGCACCTGCCCGAGCGGGCCGTCGGGGCCTGGCGCCAGCGACACCGTGATCCCGGTGCCGGGCGGGGTGTGGCGGATCGTGTTCTCCACCAGATTGGCCAGCATCTGGGTCAGGAGCTGGCGGTCGCCGCGGATCCGCTGGCCGGGCGCGACCGTGCCGGTCAGCCGGTGCCCGGAATCGTCCGCGACCGGGCCGTAGGTGTCGATGATGGTCTCGAACACCCCCGACAGATCGATCGGGGCAAAGCCCTCGCGCCGTGCGCCGGCCTCGATCTGGGCGATCCGCAGCAGCGCCGCGAAGACGCCGAGGATGCCGTCGATATCGGCCACGGCCCGCTCCACCGCGGCATCGTAGTCGGCGGCCGAGGCGGCCTTGAGCCGGGCCAGCTCCAGCCGCTGGCGCATATGCGACAGCGGCGTGCGCAGGTCGTGCGCGATGTCGCTGGAGACCTGGTGCAGCCCCTGCATCAGCTGCTGGATGCGGTCCAGCATGGCGTTCAGGTTGGCGGCCAGGCGGTCGAACTCGTCGGCCTTGCCGCGGCTCGGCACGCGCTCGTCGAGATGGCCGTCCATGATGTGGCGGGCGGCGACGTTCACCGCCTCCACCCGGCGCAGGAAGCGGGCGCTGAGCACCAGGCCGCTGGCCAGCGCCAGCAGCACCGTCGCGGCCGCGCCGGCCAGGAAGAAGCGGGTGATGCCCTCCTGCAGCACGTCCAGGTCGTGGGTGTCGCGGCCGATGAACAGGTGCAGCTCGGGCGTCAGGTCGACGCCGAGGCCGCGGATGGTGTGGCGTTCGCGGTAGCCGTCGCCGTCGATCGTCTTCAGCGGGATGTCGGCCCAGCCGGTGATGGCCGGCAGCGGCCGCAGGTTGCCGGCCAGCACGCCGCCGTCGGAATCCTGCAGCGCGTAGTAGAAATAGTCCGGGTCGATGTCGGTGAGACGGTCGTTGATCGCCTTGACGATCTCGGGGGCGGAGGCGCCGGCCAGCGAATCCCGGATGGTCTTCACCTCGGCGCTGATCGAGAGATCGATCTGCTGGTCGGAATACCGCGTCATCGCCACGTAGACGATGCTGGACACCGCGATGATCGAGACGCTGAACAGCGCGGCGAAGCCGGCCGCCAGCCGGAAGGTCGCGGTTCTGACGAGCCTAGCCAGGATCACGGAGGCAGTATCCAACGCCGCGGATGGTGTCGAGCAGGGGCGCGTCGAAGCCGCGGTCGATCTTGCCGCGCAGCCGGCTGATATGGGTCTCCACCACCGTCGTCTGCGGCTCGAAATGGAACTCCCACACATGCTCGAGCAGCATGGTCCGAGTGACGATCTGGCCGGAGTGCCGCATCAGGTACTCCAGCAGCTTGAATTCGCGGGGCTGCAGGTCGATCGCCTGGCCGGCGCGGGTGGCGGTGCGCTTCAGGAGGTCGATCTCGAGATCGGCGACGCGCAGCGCGGTCTCGACCGTGGCGGTGCCGGCGCGGCGGGTCAGGGCCTCGATCCGGGCCAGCAGCTCCGCCAGGGCGAAGGGCTTGACCAGATAGTCGTCGCCGCCGGCGTTCAACCCTTCGACCCGGTCGCTGACGCCGCCCAGCGTGGTCAGGAACAGGATCGGCACCGTGCTGCCATCGCCGCGCAGCCGGCGGGCCAGGGTGATCCCGTCGATGTCCGGCAGCATGCGGTCGATGATCAGCAGCCGGTGACCGCAGCCGGGGCGGGCGGCTGCGGCGCGGGCCAGCCCGTCGGCTCCGGTCAGGCTGTGCTCGACCGTGTGGTCGGCCTCCCGCAGCGAGCCGATGATGTGCTGGGCCGTCTCGGGGTCGTCTTCGATCAGTAGGATCTGCATGGGCAGGCTCTCGGACAGCGGATCGCTGGCGTGACGAACGGACCACGCCGAGAGAGCTTTGCTCCCGCCGGACCGTTGCACGCCGAGACGGTGCCGCGGGCGTTTGACCCGGCCAGGAGAGTAGGAGCAAGGCCGATGGCGGCGTACTTACGTTTTGGTAATCAGGAGTCCATGTCGCCGGACGGGCCTGTCCTCCGATACAATCGTGGCGTCCTTCCCGGACGCGGCTTGCGGGGCGCATCGTGAACGACAGGGATCTCAAGGTGTTCGAGGCGGTGGCCCGCACCGGCGGCATCGGCCGGGCGGCGGCCGAGCTCAACACCGTCCAGTCCAACGTCACCGCCCGGATCCGGGCGCTGGAGGAGGAGCTGGGCACGCCGCTGTTCGAGCGGCACAGCCGCGGCGTGGTCCTGACCGCAGCCGGGCGGCGCCTGCTGCCCTATGCCGGCCGGGTCCGGCTGCTCCTGGACGATGCCGCGCGGGCGGCCCGCGACGACGGCACGCCGGGCGGGCCTCTGACTCTCGGCGCGCTCGAGACCACGGCGGCGCTGCGGCTGTCGCCCGCCCTGGCCGCCTATGCCGCGGCCTATCCGGCGGTCGATCTGGCGCTGCGCACCGGCACCACCGCCGAGCTGGTGGCCGAGGTGCTGGCGCGGCGCGTCGACGGCGCCTTCGTCTGCGGCCCGGTGCATCATCCCGATCTCACCGCCGAGGTCGTGTTCGAGGAGGAGCTGGTGTTGTTGACCGCGCCCGCCGCCGGCGGGCTCGACCGGCTGCTGGCCGAGGGCGCCGCGTCCGGCGGGCTGCGCCTCGTCGTGCTGCGGGCCGGCTGCTCCTACCGCCAGCGGCTGGAGGAGGTGCTGGCGCGGCGCGGTGCGGTCGGCCTGCGCCTGCTCGAATTCGGCACGCTGGAGGCGATCTTCGGCTGCGTCGCCGCCGGGCTCGGCGTCACCTTGCTGCCGCGCGCCCTGATCGGCCCGGTCTGGGCCGCCGGGCGGGTGGCAGTGCACGGCTTGCCGCCGGCCGAGGCGCGGGTCGAGACGTTGTTCATCCGTCATCGCGACGCCCTGGCGACCAGCGCGCTGACCGCCTTCCTCGACCTGTTCCGCGGCGCCGGCGCGGTCCGGGCGGCGGAGTAGGTATCTGCCATGGTGATGGCGACGATCAGAAGTAGCCATTATTCGAGAATGATCGGCCTCCCTATCCTGGCGGCATGTCCTCCGCCGCGCTCCCTCGCCCGATCCTCTCCGCCCTGTGCGCCAGCCTGGTCGGCATCGGCCTGGCGCGCTTCGCCTACACGCCGCTGATTCCGCCGCTGATCGCCGCCGGCTGGCTAACCCCGGGCGGGGCGGCCCAGCTCGGCGCCGCCAATCTCGCCGGCTATCTGGCCGGGGCGCTGAGTGCCCGGCGTCTCGCCGCGCCGGCCGGGCCGGTGCCGCCGCTGCGCGGCATGATGCTGCTCGCCGCCGTCGCCTTCCTGGCCTGCGCCGTGCCGCTGTCGCCGCTGTGGCTGCTGGCGTGGCGCTTCGCCGCCGGCCTGGCCGGCGGAGCGATCATGGTGCTGGCCGCGCCGGCGGCGCTGCCGCTGGTCGAGCCGGCGCATCGCGGCCGGGCCGGCGGACTGATCTTCGCCGGAGTCGGGCTCGGCATCGCCGCTTCCGGCACGCTGGTGCCGCTGCTGCTGCAGGCAGGGCTGGCGGCCACCTGGGCCGGCCTCGGCGTCCTGGCCCTGGCGCTGACGGCGCTGGGCTGGGGCGGCTGGCCACAGGCGGTCGCGCCGATCGCGGTCGAGGCTGCGTCGCCGGCCGCGCGCCCGCCCGCCGCGGTGCTGGCCGGCCTGACCGTGGAATACGCGCTGAACGCCGTCGGGCTGGTGCCGCATATGGTCTTCCTGGTCGATTTCGTGGTCCGCGGCCTCGGCCGCGGCCTGGCAGCGGGCGCCGTCGACTGGGTGCTGTTCGGCCTCGGCGCGGTGGCGGGGCCGGTGCTGCTCGGCCGGCTGGCCGACCGGGTCGGCTTCCGGGCGGCGCTGCGCCTGGCCTTCCTGGTCCAGGCCGCGGCGGTCGGCCTGCCCGCCGTGGCGAATGGCAGCGTGGTCCTGGCCGCCTCCAGCCTGATCGTCGGTGCCTTCGTCCCCGGCATCGTGCCGCTGGTGCTGGGCCGGGTCCAGGCGCTGGTCGCCGATCCGGTGGCCCGGGACGCCGCCTGGCGCCGGGCCACCGTCGGCTTCGCCGTTGGCCAGGCGGCCGCGGCCTACGGCTTCTCCGCCCTGTTCGCCGGCGGCTTCGGCCATGCCCTGCTGTTCGCGCTCGGCGCCGCGGCGCTGGTCCTGGCCTTCGTCCTCGACCTGGCCCTGGACCGCGTGTCCCGCCGGGACCACCCTGCCTTGGCTGTCCGCTAGAGGATCCGACCATGTCCGTCGTCACCCCGCTGATGCAGCGCTTCGGCCTGCGCCACCCGATCCTGCAGGCGTGTCCGACGCCTACGAGGCCGCGATCCTCGCGGCGCGCGAGCCAGGAGACCCGGCTGACCCGCGCCTTCAGCGGCCGGCCGGCCCGCGGCATCGTCAACCGCTTCATGACCGCGATCGAGCCGCCGGGCGAGACGTCGGCGGCGCTGCCCTTCCCGCTGCAGAACGCGCTGACCCGGCCGCTGCGTGGCGCGGCCGGGAAGGCGGGGCGGGCGGAGTTCCTGTCGCTCTGGGCCGGGCAAGGGCTGCGCCTGGCCCGGCGCCAGCCGGCGGCCGAGACCGAGGCGGCGATCGCCCGGCTGAAGGCCTAGCTGCTCTTCAGCGACGCCTTCACGGCATCCAGCCCCGGCTTGCCGTCGATAGTGGTGACGCCGTCGAGCCATTTGGTCAGCAGCTCGGGGTGCTCGCTCAGCCATTTCCGGGCGGCGGCGTTCTGCTCCATGCCCTCGTCCAGGATCATCGCCATCATCTTGTTTTCGGTGTCCAGGTCGAACACCAGCTGCTTGGCGAATTTCCGGAGGTTCGGGCAGCCGGCCAGCCATTTCTGGTTGGCCAGGGTGCGCACAGTGGCGCCGCCGTAGTTCGGGCCGAAATAGGCGTCGCCGCCGCTCAGATAGTCGATCTTGTACTTGATGTTCATCGGATGCGGCGCCCAGCCCAGGAACACCACCCATTCGCCGCGCCGCGTGGCCCGGTCGACCTGGGCCAGCATCGCCTGCTCGCTGGCCTCGACCAGGTTCCAGTCGCCGAGGCCGAACTCGTTCTTCCCGATGATGGTCGACAGGTTCTTGTTTGCCGAGGATCCGGGCTCGATCGAGTAGATCGACTTGCCGAACTTGTCGGCGAACTTCTGCAGGTCGGCGAAGTCCTTGACCCCGGCCTCATAGGCCTCGTGGTTGACCGCCAGAGTCACCTTGGCGTCGTCGAGATTGGTGCCGACCAGCTCGACGCCCTGCTTCAGATAGGGGTCGACCATCTCGGTCTGCGACGGCATCCAGTTGCCGAGGAACAGGTTCACCTGATTGTTCTTGAGCGATTCGAAGGTGACCGCGACCGACAGCATGTTGACGTTGGGCTCGTAGCCCAGACCGCTCAGCACGGTGCTGGCCAGCGCGGTGGTCGAGGTGATGTCGGTCCAGCCGACATCCGACAGCTTCACGGTCTTGCAGGCCGCGTCGTCGGCCAGGGCGCCGCCGGCCGGGGCCAATACGGCGACCGCCGCTGCGGCGAAAAGGAAACGTCTCGCGTTCATCATTGCCTCCTGTCTGTCCTCATGGGAACGGGGGGCGTTGTCAGCCCTTCTCGTCCTCCGCGGCGGCCTCGTGGGCGGCGCGGATCTCGCTCAAACGGTCATGGATCTCGGCCTCGAACGGCGCGACCTTCGGGATGGTCGCGTCGATCGACAGGTTCAGCACCTCGCTCTCGGCCAGCACGGTGCCGGACGCGGCGTGGTGCATGGTGTGGTGGAGGGTGAAGCGCTTGGCGTCCAGCGCGCCCAGCCGGGTCTCGACCGCCACCTCGTCGCCGGCATGGGCCTCGCGCCGGTAGCGGATCTTCATCTCGCCGGTGAAGACGGTGCGTCGGCTGCGCACCCGGTACGCGGCGTCGATGCCGGCGAATTCCAGGAAGGCGTCGGTGGCGTGGCTGAAGATGACGGCGTAGTAGCCGTCGTTGAGATGGCCGTTGTAGTCGGTCCATTCCACCCGCACCGCCTCGCGGTGCAGCCGCAACGGCACCGCGATCGTCCGGTCGGACAGGGATGTCGGGTTGGCCGCGGTCGCTGGCATCCGCCGGTTGGTCCTCACCTGCGGCCCGTCTCTGTTCGGACGGGCTCGGATGCAGGCGATGCTACGCGGCGGAGGCGCGCCTCATTGACCGAAGGCGACGCCGACCTGATCGAAAGCGCCGCCCCTCCGCCGGGACGGAGAGGGTTCGCGGCTCAGAGGCCCAGCAGCAGGCCGAGCTTCATGCCGAGGGCGCGGAAGATCGAGGCCTCCGGCATGTCCTGGGCGGCGACCAGCGGCACCTTGCGCACCGGCCCGTCCGGCGGCGCGATGTCGATCTCGCCCAGCACCTGGCCCTTGGCGACCGGCGCCTCGATCGGCTCCTGGAACCGGGCGGTGACCGTCATCTTGTCGAAATCGGCGGGCTGCATGGTCATGGCCAGGTCTTGCGCCACCGTCACCGGCACCTTGTCCTCGGCACCGAGCCAGACCGTCGCCTCGTCGACCGGGGCGCCGGCCTTGAACAGCGGGTACAGGCGGAACTGGTTCCAGCCCCATTCCAGCAGGCGGGCGCCTTCGTCGGCGCGGGCCTGCATGCTGGGCAGCCCGTTGACCACCAGGATCAGCCTGCGGTTGTCGCGCACGCCCGAGGCGGTCAGGCCATAGCCGCCGGAATCGGTGTGGCCGGTCTTGATCCCGTCCACCCCCATGTCGCGATACAGCAACGGGTTGCGGTTGCCCTGCTTGATCTTGTTCCAGGTGAACTCCCGCTCGCCGTCGTAGCGGTAGTATTGCGGAAAGTCCGAGATCATCCGCTCGGCCAGGATCGCCAGATCGCGCGCGGTCGAATAGTGCTCCGGGTCGGGCAGGCCGTTGGAGGTGACGAAGTGGCTGGCGTTCATGCCCAGCTTTTTCGCCATCTCGTTCATGCGGTCGGCGAAGGCGGTCTCCGACCCCGCCAAGCCCTCGGCCAGCACCACGGCGGCGTCGTTGCCGGACTGGATCAGCAGGCCGCGCAGCAGATCCTCGACCCGGATGGTGTCGTTGATCTGGACGAACATCTTCGATCCGCCGGTCTGCCAGGCCTTCTTGCTGACCGGGAATTTGGTGTCCAGCGTGATCCGGCCGTCCCGCAGCGCGTCATAGACCAGATAGGCCGTCATCATCTTGCTCATCGACGATGTCGGCATGCGCTCGTCCGCGGCCTTCTCCATCAGCACCGTGTCGGTGGTGGTGTCGATCAGGATCGCCTGCCTGGCGATGGTGTCGACCGTGGCCGCATGGGCGGGCAGCGCGGCAAGGGCGGCGAGAAGAACGGTGGCACGGAGGAGGAGGGCCGGCATCGCGATCTTGATCATGGGACGGGGCATGGACCGCAGGGATAGCGTCAACTGAGGCCGCTGCCAACCAAAGCCTGTCACGATGGCCCCGCGGCGAAGCGCACAGGCGCATGGACGCGCCGGCGAGAGGACATACATAGGAAACCTGAACCTATCTCCTTACTCGCTCTCCTATCCCTTTCGGGTCATAGCGCAAAGGTCGCGTCGCTTGTACAATGCCAAGTGTGGTGGGGGCCACGTCTGTCGAATAGGCGAGATGCAACATGGGGGAGCACAGGGCGCTAGGAAAACAAACATATTCATTTTTAGGTAAGTTTTATGAATAATTACGCTCTTACACGTGGCTCAACGCCCCCGGGAGACATTGTTCCCATGCTGAAGCACGCCGACATCTGGGCGGCGATCGACCGTCTCGCCAAGCTCAACGGGTTGTCCGCCTCCGGCCTTGCGCGTCGCTCAGGGCTCGACCCCACGACCTTCAATCCCAGCAAGCGCCAGTCGAGCGACGGCAAGCTGCGTTGGCCATCCACCGAGAGCATCTCCAAGATCCTGGATGCGACCGGCAGCTCGATCGCCGCCTTCGTGCGGCTGATCGACGACGGTTCGGGACTGCCGGCCCGCCGCATCCCGGTCGTCAGCCGGGCCCAGGCCGCCGCTGAAGGGCTGTTCGACGATGCGGGCCGTCCGGCCGGCAAGGGATGGGATGAGGTGGACTTCCCCAACCTGTCCGACCCCACCGCCTATGCGCTGGAGATCGCGGGCAACGACATGGCGCCGATCTACCGGGACGGCGATGTCGTCGTGGTCTCGCCGGCCGCCGGGCTGCGGCGTGGCGACCGGGTGGTGGTCAAGACGGTCGGCGGCGAGCTTCTGGTCGGCGAGCTGGTGCGGATCAGCGCCAACCGGATCGATCTGAAGCCGCTGTCGGGCGACCAGGCGCCGCAATCGCTGAAGCTGTCCGACGTGGCCTGGAAGGCCCGCATCGTCTGGTCGAGCCAATAGGCCGCGCCCTGCGTCGGGCGCAGGGCTGGGCCATCTGCCGGGCGGTGTTGGCGCCGCCCGGCCGCTCGCCTATGCTCCGGCGTCACACGATGCGGGATCGGACGGACGACATGGCGAGACAAGCGTGGACCTTCCTCGACGGCTCCTGGCAGGAGGGCAATCCCCCGATCATGGGGCCGCTGACGCATGCCGCCTGGATGGCCTCGATCATCTTCGACGGCGCCCGCGGCTTCGAAGGCGTGGCGCCGGACCTCGACCGCCATTGCGTCCGGGCCGTGGCCTCGGCCAAGGCCATGGGGTTGGAGGCGACCTTGCCGGCCGAGGAGATCGAGGCGCTGGCCCGCGAGGGGCTGCGCCGCTTCCCGGCCGATGCCGCGGTCTATATCCGGCCGATGTTCTGGGCCGAGGATGGCTGGATCGAGCCCGACCCGGCGGCGACGCGCTTCTGCCTGTCGATCTATGATTCGCCGCTGCCGCAGCCGGGCGAGGACAGCGCCTGCTTCGCCCAGGGGCTGCGCCGGCCGTCGCCGGAGATGGCGCCGACCCGGGCCAAGGCCGCCTGCCTCTACCCGCAATCCGGCATGGCCATGCGCCAGGCCAAGCAGCGCGGCTTCACCAATGCGGTGATGCTGGACCCGATCGGCAATGTCGCCGAATTCGCCACCGCCAACATCTTCATGGCCAAGGACGGCGCCGTGCACACCCCGGCGGCAAACGGCACCTTCCTGGCCGGCATCACCCGCCGCCGGGTGATCGAGCTGCTGCGCCATGACGGGGTCGAGGTGGTCGAGCGCGCGATCCGGCCGGACGAGCTGGCGGATGCCGACGAGATCTTCCAGACCGGCAACTTCGCCAAGGTGCTGCCCTGCACCCGACTGGAGGACCGGCACCTGCAGCCGGGGCCGTTCTACGCCAAGGCCCGCAAGCTGTATTGGGAGTGGGCGCATTCCTGACGCCGAGCAGGCCCGATGAGTGACGCTGTTCCGCCCGAGCCGGTTTCCAAGGACACGCGCAATCTGGTCCGGGTGCTCGAGCACCAGGGCATCACCCTGGTGTTCGACGTCGGCGCCAATGTCGGCCAATACGCGCAGCGGCTGCGGCGCGGCGGCTATGCCGGGCGGATCGTCTCGGTCGAGCCGCTGTCCGCCGCCCATGCCGCGCTGACCGCGGCGGCCGCCGGCGATCCAGACTGGGTGGTCGAGTCGCGGCTGGCGCTGGGCGACGGCGACACGCCGGTGACGCTGCAGGTCTCGGGCGAGAGCGACATGAGCTCGGTGCTCGACTTCACCGCCGAGATGGCGGATCTGCTCGATGGCTCGGCCTATGTCGGCACCGAGGTGGCGTCGCAGGCGCGGCTGGAGCGGATCTTCCCCCGCCATGCCCGGCCAGGCGACCGGGTGCTGCTGAAGATCGACACCCAGGGCACCGAGCGCCGGGTGCTGGACGGCGCGCGCGGCGTGCTGCCGCGCATCGCCGCGGTGCAGATGGAGCTGTCGATCGTGCCGGTCTATGACGGCGAGCCGTCCTATCGCGACAGCATCCAGCACATGGCGGAGCTCGGCTTCGTGCCGGCGCTGTTCATCCCCGGCTACTTCAACCGCCGCACCGCCCGGCTGATCGGCATGGACGGCGTGTTCGTGCGGCCGGGCTAGCCCGAACCCGATGTCGGACGCCCCGCCTCCCGGCCGCCTGCCGGTCATCGACCTGCTCCGCGGCCTGGCGCTGCTGGCGATGGCGCTCTACCACCTGTCCTGGGACCTGAGGTTCTTCGGCTTTGTCGACTGGGACTTGGTGGCCGGCACCGGCTGGATCGCGGCGCGGTACCTGATCGCCGGCAGCTTCCTCGCTTTGGTCGGCGTCGGCCTGGTGCTGTGGCATGTGCAAGGGCGCGATTGGCGGCGCTGGGCCATCCGGCTGAACAAGGTGGTGGCCGGTGCCATCGCGGTTACGGTCGCGACTTGGTTCGCGATCCCGGACGAATTCATCTTCTTCGGCATCCTGCACTGCATCGCCGTCGCCAGTATCCTCGGCCTGCTGTTCCTGCGGCTGCAGCCGGCCGTGACTCTCGTCCTCGGCCTCGCCGTGATCGCGCTGCCGATCCTGTGGCGTTCGACTCTGTTCGATCAGTCCTGGCTGCTGTGGACCGGGCTGGGCACTCTGCCGCCGCGCAGCAACGACTATGAGCCGCTGTTCCCCTGGTTCGGGCCGGTGCTGCTGGGCATCGCCGCGGCCCGCTGGTGGCTGCGGGCCCACGCCCCCGGAGGCGCCGTCGATGGCGGCGCCCCGGGCCGGCCGCTGCGCTGGGTGGGGCGGCACAGCCTGGCCGCCTACCTGATCCACCAGCCGGCGCTGATCGGCCTCCTGCTGCTGATCGGCATGGCGCTCGGCCGCGACCCGCAGGCGATGCTGTCGCCGCCGCCGGACCCGGCGCCGCTGCTGATCGACTGCCAGGTGCAGTGCGAGCAGCGGGGCGGGAGCGCCGAGGGGTGCCACGCCTATTGCGGCTGCATGGTCGATGGGGTCGCGGCCCAGACTCTGTGGCCGGCGCTGCGGCCGGATGCAACGCCCGAGCTCAAGGATCGCCTGCTCGGCCTGGCCGCATCCTGCAGCCGCTGAGCGTGGCGGCGGCCGGCCGAAAATTCGCTCGCCTGCCATCGACCGCGGCCCTAGTCTCGGCGCCGATGTCCGGATTGCCCCGCCGACCGCTGCCATGAGCCCACCTGACGAGGACACCCCGTCCGGCACGGCGCGGGATGTCGGCTGGTCGGCGCTGATGGTTGCGGCGCAGGCGGGCGACCGGGCCGCCTATCACCGGCTGCTGATCGAGATCACCCCCTATCTGCGGGCGCTGGCCCGCCGGTCGCTGCACCGCCCGGCCGATGCCGAGGACGCGGTGCAGGACGTGCTGCTGACCCTGCACAGCATCCGCCGGACCTATGACCCGACCCGGCCGTTCCAGCCCTGGCTGGTGGCGATCGCGCGGCGGCGGATCGTCGATCGGGTGCGCATCCAGATCCGCACCACCGGCCGCGAGACGACGATCGAACCGTTCCAGGAAACCTTTGCCGCCCCCGAAACGAATGAGATGGGGATGGAAGCCGATTCGATCACGCTGCGACGCGCGATCGCGGAGCTGCCGCCGGGCCAGCGCCAGGCGGTGGAGCTTCTGAAGCTGAAGGACATGTCGCTGAAGGAGGCATCGGCGGCCAGCGGCGCGTCGGTGCCGGCGCTCAAGGTCGCGATGCATCGCGCGCTGAAGGCGTTGAAGGGGGCGTTGGGACCGAAATGACGGAGACGGGGCACACTCGCACCGAAGATCTGATCGCGCAGCTTGCCGCCGATGCACGTCCGGTCCGCCCGCTGCGGCCGCCGATGCTGCGGGCCGCCCTGTGGTTGCTGATCGCCGGCCTGGTGATCGCCGGCGTGGTCGCGCTGAAAGGTGTCCGGCACGAGCGGATGCAGGAGATGGCGGAGACCTCCTACCAGCTCGAATGGGCCGGCGCGATGCTGACCGGCATCCTTGCCGCCATCGCCGCCTTCCATGTCAGCCTGCCCGACCGGTCGCGGCGCTGGGCCCTGCTGCCCGTCCCGGGGCTGGTCTTCTGGCTGGCCTCGATGGGCTATGGCTGCCTGACCGACTGGATCCGCTTCGGCCCGGACGGCTTCGTGCTCGGCACCAGCTTCCGCTGCTTCATGAACATCCTGATGGTGAGCATTCCGCTCTGGGCGCTGTTGGTGGTGATGCTGCGCTTCGCCGGCCCGGTGCGGCCGACCGCCACCATCGTCACCGGCATGCTGGCCGCATCGGCCCTTGTCTCCTGCGGCGTGTCGCTGTTCCATCCGCTCGACACCACGATCATGGTGCTGATCTGGCACGGCGGCTCGATCGCGCTGCTGGTCGGGCTGGCCAGGCTGTTCAACCGGCCGCTGTTCGCGCTGTTTGCGCCGCGCCCGGTCGGCCAGGCCAGCTGAGCGGACGGCCCGGCACTACACCCGGGCCGCCCCCAGGATCCGGCCGTCCGCCCCCTGCAGCAGCACGGCCGTCCGGTCGCCCTCGGGCCTGGCCGCGGCGACCGTGCCGCCGGGTTTCCACCCGTCCAGCCGGGTCAGGCTGCGCACGACGTTGCGGTTGACCAGGGTCCGGCCGGCATTCTCCCCCCGCCGAACCGGCGTCTCGTGCCGGTCGTCGAAGCCGACCAGCCACAGCACCGCATCCGCCGGGGCGGCGGGGCCTACCGCCACCTGCAGCGCCGCATCCGACGCGGTCAGCGTCAGCGGCACCGACGGGTCGGACCGGGCGGCGGCGATCGCCGATTCCAGCGCCTCGCGGTCGGAGCCGACGACGTCGCGGCCGCCATCGACCACCGCCTGCGGCGTGTAGACCTGGCTCGACCCCATCTGCAAGGCATAGGCACTTTGCCGCGCCGTGGCCCAGGCGCTCGAGAACGGGTCCACCCAGCCCAGCCGGTTCCAGTAGTCGACATGGAAGGCCAGCGCCAGCACCTCCGGCCGGTCGGCCAGCGTCGCCAGCAGCGCGTCCGCGGGCGGGCAGGAGGAGCAGCCCTGCGAGGTGAACAGCTCCACCACCACCGGCCGCTCGGCGGCGGCGGCGGGGAGGCTGGACAGGGCGGCCAGGGCGAGCAGGCCGGCGAGAAGCGGTCGGGTCATGATGTGTCCCTGAAGCGGAAACATGTCTCCGGTTCGGCCCGGTCGGCTGCCGGGTTACGAGGCGGATGCGCCCGGAAACACATCGGCTCTTGATTCGCGATTGATAATCGTTCTCAAATAGGGCGCCGTTCAAACGGGAGCCCAGAATGGACGAGGACCAGATCACCGAGCCGAGCGACCGTCGCGCCCTGCCTTTTGCCGAACAGCTGGTGCTGTGGGCGCTGCGGCTCAGCGTCGTCGGACTGAAGACCGGGGCGCCGACCGACCATCCGGTGCTGCTGGCCTTCCGCAAGGTCGGTGCCGAGGCGGCGGCGGAACGGGTCGGCCTCTTGACCCGCATCATCGGCTTCGGCGCCGAGCGGCGGGTGCAGATCGGCGTGCCTTGCGCCTTCACCGTCACCGAGGACGAGCGCCGGATCCTGGATCTGGTCGCGATCGGCCAGTCGGGCGTGTCGGGCACGCTGATGCTGCGCGGCATGCTGTCACCGGCCGCCTGCCGCGCCGCCGCCGGCCTGTGCGCCGAGCTCGGCGGCCTGCTGGCCGAAGCGGGGGTGACGCTGCAGCGGCCGGCCGCGCCGCCGCGGCCGCTGCGGATACCGGCCAATCTCCCCTCCTTCGGCCTGGTCCGGGCAGCGCTGCCATGAGCGACGAGGTGCATGACTGCGACGATGCCGGCGCACCGCCGCTGACCCGGGCCGAGACGCTGGTGCTGTGGGCGATCCGCGCCTGGGTCGCCGGCCATCGCCACGGCATTCCGGTGCTGGCCAACCTGCGCACCGCCTTCCGCAACGAGGGCGCGCCGGCGGCGGCCGAGGCGGTGGACGACCTGATGGGCTTCATCGCCAACGGCGCCGGCCGCACCATCCAGGTGAACTGCCCGCGCTGCCGCCAGGTGACGGAGGATGAGCGGCTGCTGCTCGACGTCGTGGCGCTGCACCAGCAGGGCGAGACGCTGTGGGTGCCATTCCTGGCCCGCGCCATCCTGACGCCGGCCGCCACCCGGCTGTGCGGCCCGATCTTCGCTGCCGTCGCCGACGCCCTGCAGGATGGCGGCATCGCGCTGCCGCCGGTGGCCGGCCAGGTGCCCCCGCCGGAGGCCGCGGCCCACACGGTCCCGGCCGGAACCACGATCCACTGACGAGCGCGGCCAAGGAGGGTTGCCCCCGGCCCGGTTTGCCGCCATGAATCAGGCCGGGATTGCAGGAAGCGAACAACCATCCGATGCGTGGCGGACGTGTGTTGCTGGTCGAGGACGATGTGCTGGTGCGTCTCCTCGCCGTGGAGGCCCTGGTCGATGGCGGCTTCGACGTCGCCGAGGCCGCGGACGGGCCGGAAGCGCTGCGCCTGCTCGACGGCGGAGAATTCGACCTGATGATCACCGATGTCGGCCTGCCGGGCATGTCGGGCGCCGAGCTGGCCGTCCAGGTGCGGCGCGAGCGGCCGGCGCTCAAGGTGCTGTTCACCACCGGCTACGGCGTCGAGGACGGGGTGCCGGCCGACCTGCCCACCCTGCGCAAGCCCTACGCCGCCGACGCCCTGGCCTCGACCGTGCGGTCGCTGCTGGCTGCGGGCGCGTAGCACGCAGCAAGAAACGGACAGGCGAGTGCCGATCCGAACCCTAGGTTGACGATCGAGGCCGTTCCCGCGGCCGTATCGGACCACAGGGGAATTGGATGACCCATCAGCCCGGCGACCAGCATTCCGCCATGCAGCTCCTGGAGCGCATGTTCGCGGTGGAGATGGCGTTCCTGAACGCGGAGACCGAGGACCTCGAGGCCCTCGCCGTCGCGTTCCACCCGGATGTCGTGGTGCATGAGCCGTCGTCGCTGCCCTATGCCGGGGACTGGAGAGGGCTTGCAGGAGTCGGTGCCCTGTTCCGCCGGATGCGGGAAGTCTGGAGCGACATCGGGGTGGAGCGGATGGAGGCCGTCCGCGCCGGCGACACCGTCCTCATGACCTGCACGCTGCACCTGACGGCGCGGCGCAGCGGCGAGGCCGTCAGCCAGCCCTTCGCCGAGGTGCTGCGCTTCCGTGACGGGCGCCTGACCGACGGCCTGCCATTCTACCACGACACCGGTGCGCTGGCGGCGGTGCTCGCACCAAGCCCCTGACAGCAGGCCTCTCAGTTGTCTCCCACGATCGGGCCGCCATGGACATGCGGCGGCAGCTCCTCGGTCGGGCCGCCGGGCATGATCGGCCTCGGCGCGAAGCGGCCGAGCGAGACCAGCCGATCATACATCACCAGCGCGCCGGCCAGCGACAGGTTCAGCGAGAAGCGGGTCGGGATCTGCACGATGTGGTCGCAGCGCGCCACCATCTCCGGCGACAGGCCGCCGCGCTCCGATCCCAGCACATAGACCGCCCGGCGCGGGTGGCGGAAGCTCGGCAGGGCGACGGACTCGGCCATCAGCTCGATGCCGACCAGCGCGCAGCCCTGCGGCAGGATCAGGGAGGCGACGTCGGGATAGGTGTAGAGCGGCACCGTGCCGGCGGCGCTGGAGGTGTCGCTCCAGCCGAAATCGACCGTCTCGGTCACCGGCGCCACGGTGAAGCAGAAGGCCGCGCCGAAGGCATGGCCGGTGCGCAGCAGGGCGCCCACATTCATCGGCTTGCTGATGCCTTCGCAGCCGATCGCGAAATAGCCTTTCATCCGATCCCGTCCGTGTCGTCCGGCTCCGAACTTGCCTCGCGGCGGGCGCGAGGGCAAGGTGCGGGCCAGAACGGCCCGTGCCGCCATCCCGCCGAGACGACCATGACCGACCATCACGCGCACGATCACGACCACAGCCATGCCGCCGGAACCGCCGACCTTGCCGGCGGCGGCGCGCCGATCCTGGTCGAGGTCACCCGGGGCTCGGTGGTCGAAAGCCGGCATCGCGGCAGCGCCCTGATCGTCGACCGCGGCGGCGGGGTGCACGGCCATTGGGGCGATATCGGCCGGCCGGTCTATGCCCGCTCGGCGATCAAGTCGCTGCAGGCGATCCCGCTGGTCGAGAGCGGCGCCGCCGATGCCTTCGGCCTGGGCGACGAGGAGCTGGCGCTGGCCTGCGCCTCGCATGGCGGCGAGCCCGGCCATGTCGAGCGGGTGGCCGCCTGGCTGGCCAGGATCGGCCTGTCCGAATCCGACCTGGAATGCGGCACCCACCTGCCGTTCCATGAGGGCTCGGCCCATGCTCTGGTGTGCGGCCACGAGCATCCCTCGACCCTGCACAACAACTGCTCCGGCAAGCACACCGGCTTCCTGACCACCGCGGTCCATCTCGGCGAGAAGACCAGGGGCTACATCCGCTACGACCACCCGGTGCAGCAGCGCATCCTCGGCGTGCTCGAGCAGATGACCGGCTGCGGCCTCGGCGATGCGGCCTGGGCGGCCGATGGCTGCTCGATCCCGACCATCGCCATCCCGCTGGAAGGCCTGGCCTTCGCCATGGCCCGGATCGCCGATCCCGCCGACCTGCCGGAGCAGCGGCGCGACGCGGTGCTGCGGATCCGCAAGGCCTGGGCGGCGCAGCCCTTCCTGGTGGCCGGCACCGGCCGCTTCGACACCGAGATCATGCAGGCCTGCCGCGGCCGGGTGATGACCAAGGTCGGGGCCGAGGGCGTGTTCTGCGCCGCGCTGCCGGAATACGGGCTCGGCGTGGCGCTGAAGATCGAGGACGGGGCGGAGCGGGCGGCGAATGTCGCCATGGCCGCGATCCTGAAGCGGATCGGCGCGCTGGACGACGCCGACCCGGAGATCGCCGGCCGCTGGCTGGCGCCGGAGATCAAGACCCGCCGCGGCGTGACCGTCGGGGCGGTGCGCGGCGCCGAGGGGCTGGCTTAGTTCGCCCGGTTCCAGGCGGCGGTGGCGAAGCCGGCGGCGACCAGCACGCCGGCCCCGGCCCGGTTGATCAGGCGCAGCACCGAGGGCTTGCCGATGGTGTCGCGCAGCCTGGCGCCGATCCAGGCATAGGCGGCGGCGTTCAGCGCGGCGAGGGTGACGAAGGTGCCCTCCAGCACCGCCATCTGCGGCAGCAGCGGCGCCTCCGGATGCACGAATTGCGGCAGGAAGGCGACGAAGAAGACGATGCTCTTCGGATTCAGCGCGGTCACGGCGAAGGCGTGCAGCAGCATGGCACGGGGCGACCGCCCGGCGTCCGGCGCCACCAGGCCGTCCGCCTTGGGCGCGGCGCGCCACAGCTTGACGCCGAGATAGACCAGATAGGCGGCGCCGATCCATTTCAGCACGGTGAAGGCGCCGGCCGAGGCGGCCAGCAGCGCGCCAAGCCCCAGCAGCGACAGGGTCATCGCCGTCAGATCGCCCAGCGCCACGCCGGCGACGATCCACCAGGCGTGCGCTCGGCCGCGGCCGAGCGCATAGGACAGCACCAGGGTGACGGTCGGGCCGGGGATGATCAGGACGATGAAGGCGGCGAGCAGGAAGGCGAACCACAGGTCGAGCGACATGGCGACGGCTCCTTATGCGAGCGGCCAGCAATCCATGGCGCCAGAGATTTGTCCAGCGGCGCGACGGCCGCGCCGCTGGACCCACACATCAATCGTGCCAGCCCCTCAATCGTGCCAGAACGAGTCGCGGGTCACCTTGACCTTGCCGGATTCGATGTCCGAGACCTTGATCGCCGGATAGCCGACGGTCCAGTCGCCGCTGGCCTTCCAGGCGTCGATCACCATGTCGCGCATCTCGGCCGCCCCGGCCGCGACGCGCTGGGTGACGAAGCCGACTGCCGCCGGGGTCGGGGTGGTATAGTTGTTGGTCGAAGGCGCCAGCTGATAGGCCCGCTCGACCGTGCCCAGCGTGGTCTGCAGATAATCATGCACGCGCTGCTCGATTTGGCAGCCGCAGTCGCGATAGCGCGGCAGGGCGGCGCGGACCGCCCGCTCGCCGACGAAGCTCTTGACGAAGCTGCCCTCGAACGGCGCGTGGATCGGGGCATTGGTGTAGTTGTTCGGGTTCGGATAGTTGCCCCAGCCGTTGAAATGCACCGAGACATGCATCGGCTGGCTGCCATCGGCCACGTAATGGCCCCAGACACCGATGTCGCGCAGCAGCAGCCGGCGGCGCAGATCCAGCTGCTCCTGGAAGAACTCGCGGTCGGCGCGGTTCGAGGCGGTGCGCAGGCCCACGGTCAGCGCCCGCATCCAGGCGAAATCCATGCGGATCTGCTGCCAGCCGTCGATCAGGCTGTAATAGAGGTATCCGGCGCCGTACTGGGTCTGGCCGCCGGCGCGCAGCGCCGTGTCGTAGTCGCGGCGCGACACCGGCATGGCATTGAAGTCGACGCCGCCCAGCACCTTGCCGGCATCGTCGATGTCGATGTAGTGGCCCGGGTCCCGTTCGAAGTCATGGGTCTGGCCGGCGCCCTTGGAGACGTCGAGCTCGGCGTTCCATTCGGCGATGGCCGAATCCACCGACCGCCAGTCCAGCATGGCCTTGATCTGCCAGGGCAGGCTGTCCGCGACCACGGCGCCGATCTCGACATGGCCGGTGTGGCCCCAGGCCCAGGCCCGGTTCTCGGTGGCGACTGCGGCGAGAACCAAAGCCGACACCAGACCGAGGGCGCGCAGCGCGCGCCGCTTCCCTGCACGATTCATCCTGTCCCCCAATGTCGGTTTCCGAAGGGTTTCGCCGAGCGAAGCGGCGAAATCAGGATGCTCGTAGCAGTCTTCGTGGGACGTTCCTATGAAGGTTCGGTGACGAATGCGGCGCCGAGATCTTTCGGCTATTTTCAGAATATAAAAGTCGGTCTGGAAATCTATTTGAAATGGCTGCCGGTTCCGGCGGAGCCGAAGTTCAACTGGGTGCCGACCGGGCGGAAGCCGAGCTTGGCGTAGAGCGGCTCCGCCCCCGCAGCGGCGGACAGCCAGGCCAGGTCGCCGCCGGCGAAATAGGCATCGAGCAGCTGGCGGCACACCGCCTGTGCCAGGCCGCGGCGGCGGAAAGCCGGCCGGGTGCCCACCGCCGCCAGCTCGGCGGTGTCGCCGCCGATCAGCAGCAGCCCGCTGGCGGCCGGGGTGCCGTCGAGGCGGGCGAGGGCGGCCCGCCGGCTGCCGCGGGCCAGGCCCTGCCGCAGCCGGGCACGGAAATCCGCCTCGCCGGCGGCGTCCAGCGGCTGGTCGAAGGCCTCGTGCTGGACCAGCATCAGCCCGTCGAGCGCCGCCTCGTCCTCCGCCGCCAGCAGCCGCGCCGGGCCGTCCGGCGCGGGCCGATAGGCGTCGCGATGCAGGATCATCAGCGGCGCCTCCATCTCGCGCTCATAGCCCATGGCATAGAGCGTCGGGGACAGAGCGGGGTGCAGCTCGCGGAAGAACTCGATGCGGAAGCGCCGGCCAGCGGCGTCGAAGGCCTGCTGCAGCTCGACCACCGCCGGCCGCCAGTCCGGCGCGGGCGCGACCGGCACGGCGAAGCTCTGGATCGGGTCGTCGCTGGCCTCGGAGACGAACAGCGCGAAGGGGCCGACATCGGCGCGCTGCCGGCCCTCTGTCGCGGCCGCGAGGGTGTTGGGGACCAGGCGCTGCAGCAGCGCCCGGTTCACGGCCTCCCCCTGCTCACGACAGGGCGGGCAGCAGGCGGTCCATTGCGGTCTGCAGCCGCTCGACCGAGCCGGCGAAGCACAGCCGCAGATGGCCCTCGCCGCCGGGCCCGAAGGCCGAGCCGGGGGCGAGGCCGACATTGGCCTCGTGCAGCAGGCGCAGCGCCAGGGCCCGGCTGTCCGGCTCGCCCTCGACCCCGAAGAACAGGTAGAAGGCGCCGTCCGGGCGGGTCAGCCGGACCCGCGGCGACTCCGACAGTCGGCCGACCACCAGGTCGCGCGCGGTGCGGCAGCGGTCCACCTGGCTCTGGATGAAAGATTCTCCCTGCTCGATGGCGGCCACCGCACCGTGCTGCAGGAAGGTCGGCACGCCCGAGGTGTTGAACTGCTGCAGGTTCTCATAGACCTGCCCCAGCTCCTCCGACGCCACCACCCAGCCGATTCGCCAGCCGGTCATCGCCCAGTTCTTGGAGAAGGTGTTGACCACCACCAGCCGGTCCTCCGGCGCGGCGATCGACAGGAAGGACGGCGCCACTGGCCGGTCGTAGACGAAGCGGGCATAGACCTCGTCGGCGACGATCCAGATGCCGCGGGCGCGGCAGAAGTCGAGGATCGCCTTCTGCTCCTCCGCCGTCAGGGTCCAGCCGGTCGGGTTGCCCGGGCTGTTCAGGAACAGGGCGCGGGTGCGCGGCCCGCAGGTGGCGAACAGCCGGTCCAGGTCCAGCCGCCAATGGCCGTTCTCGACCCCGATCGGCACCGGCACGGTGCGGCCGCCGGCGATCTCGACGGCGCTGAAGATGTTCGGCCAGACCGGGGCGGGCAGGACCACCTCGTCGCCCGGCCCGACCAGCGCCTGCATGGTCATCATGATGGCCTGCATGCCGCCGACAGTGACGTAGATCCGGCCCGGCGGCACCGTGGCCCCGGCGATCCGGCCGACATAGCCGGCCAGCGCCTCGCGCAACGGCGGGATGCCGCGCTGCCAGGTGTAGAAGGTCTGGCCCTCGAGCAGGGCCCGGTTGGCCGCCTCGGCGATGAAGCCCGGCGTCGGCTGGTCGCCCTCGCCGACCCACAGCGGGATCAGGTCGGGCTTGCCGCGCCCGGCATTGACCACCTCGACGATGCCGCTTTCCGGCAGCCGTGCGATGTCGGGTCGGATACCGCCCAGAAGACCCGCCGCCATATGTCCGTCCACGCTGACCTCTCCCTGACTTTGCGGCGGAGGGTAGCAAGACGGGGCGGCGGGCGTCATCCGCGGCCGGCGCATGGGCGTCGCGCGGCCGATGCGATTCTCCGGGAACCGATCGGAGACCGCATTGTTAGGAAGGGTGAGGCCCCAACGGCGCTGGTTCGCGAGCGGCTTCGGTCGCCCGACAGTGGCGGGCCTCGGCGGCCCGGCGGAGTCCCTCCCCGCCGCAGCCGTGTGATGCAGGACCCCGTGACCGGATCCCCCCTCCAGGTCACGGGCGGCGGCGGGGTATTTGACGGCCCCGCCGCCGGCCTGCCTCCTCGTCCCGCTCAGTGCAGTCGGAATTCGGCGCTGCATAGCCGCAGATCGGCCGGCTTGACCACGCCGGTCGAGGCGACCCGGACCGAATGCAGCCTGCCCTCGATGCTGTGGCTCCAGAAGTCGAGGAAGCGCTGCAGCTCCGGATAGCGCGGCGCCAGGTCCAGCTTCTGCCACACGAAGCTCTGCAGCAGCCCGGGGTGGTCGGGCAGGTGGTAGAGGATCTCCGCCGTGGTCAGGCGGTAGCCCTGCAGCTGACGTTCCAGATCGGTCATTCCCTTCGCCATCCCTTTCCGCACGGCCGGCCTCGCGTGTCCGGTCCATGAAGGAAATGTGATGTGGATTTCCGATCCGTACAAGGGTATATCTAGTAAAATCAATGTGTTAGCAGCGCTCGGGCAGGAGTGCTGCCAGACCTTCCGTGGCCGCTCACGCGAACAGGTCGCGGTGCTCCCGCTGCACTGTCGGCAAGGCCCGCAGAATCTCCGACAGATGCGCCCGCAGCGCCGCCTCGGCGCCGTCCGGGTCGCGCCGGTCGATCGCCGCGAGGATGGTGCGGTGCTGGTCGATCAGCCCCGGCAGGGACGAGGCCGAGGGCAGCGTCAGGTGGCAGACGCGGTCCATATGCGCCTTCAAATCCTCGATCACGGTCCAGGCCGACGGGCAGCCGGCGCCCTCGGCGATCGCCGCGTGGAAGGCCTCGTCGGCGCGCTGGAACTCGTAATGCTCGCCCGCCGACGCCGCCAGCTCCTGGGCGTCGAGATGGAAGTCGATGCGGGTGCGCACCCGGGCGTCGAAGCGCTCGCAGGCGCGCCGCACCACAGCGCTCTCCAGCGATTCGCGGACGAAGCGCGCCTCCAGCATGCGCTCGACCGAGATCTTGACCACGAAGGTGCCGCGCCGCGGCAGAATCTCGACAAGGCCGGAGCGGGCGAGGGCGATGAAGGCCTCCCGCACCGGCTGCCGCGACACGCCGTAGCGGACGGCGATCTCCTGCTCGGACAGCGGCGCGCCGGGCTTCATGGCCAGGGTGACGATGGCCTTGCGGATCTCCAGCTCGATCAGGCGGGCGATGCTGGTGGTCGGGTCGAGCAGATCGAGTGGCGCCATGCGGTCACGCTCGCAAGGGATATTGCATCAGGTCAGGTACCATACTAGGCTCCCTCTTACCATACTAGACGGCGGCCTGATCTACCAGGCCGATCAAAGGGGAGGCGTTCCGTGAAATCCATTGCGGCATTGGTCCTGGGGGCGGCGCTGTCGCTGGCTGCCCTTCCGGCTTCGGCGCAGACGCTGCGCTCGGCCGACATCCATCCCGACGGCTATCCGACGGTCGACGCGGTCAAGTATCTCGGCGAGCTGATGGAGCAGCGCACCGGCGGGCGGATCAAGATCCAGGTCTTCAACAACGCCCAGCTCGGCGCCGAGAAGGACACGATCGAGCAGACCCGGTTCGGCGTGATCGACATGAACCGGGTGAATACGGCGCCGTTCAACAACCTGGTGCCGGAGACGCAGGTGCTGGGCCTGCCCTTCCTGTTCCGGTCGGTCGACCACATGCACAAGGTGGTGGACGGCCCGATCGGCGACGAGATCTTGAAGGCGTTCGAGCCGCACGGCCTGGTCGGCCTGGCCTTCTACGATTCCGGCGCCCGGTCCTTCTACACCACCAAGACCGCGATCCGGTCGATCGAGGACATGAAGGGGCTGAAGCTGCGGGTCCAGCAATCCGACCTGTGGATCGCGATGATGCAGGCCTTCGGCGCCAATCCGACGCCGATGTCCTTCGGCGAGGTCTATTCGGCGCTGGAGACCGGCGTCGTCGACGGCGCCGAGAACAATTGGCCCTCCTACGAATCGTCGCGCCATTTCGAGGTGGCGAAGCACTACACCCTGACCGAGCACTCGCTGACGCCCGAGGTGCTGGTGATCTCCAAGATCGCCTGGGACAAGCTGTCGCCCGACGACCAGGCGGTGCTGCGCCAGGCGGCCAAGGAATCGGTGATCAAGATGCGCGAGCTGTGGACCGCGCGCGAGAAGCAGTCCGAGGAGAAGGTGCGGGCCGGCGGCGCCGAGATCATCACCGTCGACAAGGCCGCGTTCTCGGCCGCGATGGGCCCGGTCTACGACAAGTTCGTCACCACCGACGCGATGAAGTCGCTGGTGGAGCGCATCCGCGCGGTGCAGTGAGGCTGTGCCGCCCGGCCGGCCCTGCGATGCGCGGGGCCGGCCCTTCTGTCATGGGAGATCGGCCGGAATGGCTTCCGTCCTGGCTCTGACCCGCCGGACCCTCGGCGTCCTGTCCACCGGCGCCCTGTGGCTGGCCGGCTTCGGCATGCTGGCGATGACCGTCACCGTGGGCTGGCAGGTCTTTGCCCGCTACGTGCTGAACGACACACCGAGCTGGGCCGAGCCGGTGACGCTGCAGCTGATGGGCTGGTTCATCCTGCTCGGCGCCGCGGTCGGGGTGCGCGAGAGCTTCCATCTCGGGCTCGATTTCCTGCAGCAGGTGCTGCCGGCGGGGCTCAACCGGGTGCTGGAGGCGGTGAACCTGCTGCTCATCCTCGGCTTCGGCGCCGCCATGGTCTGGTATTCGGTCGAGCTGGCGATCGGCACCTGGACCGCGACCATCCCGGTGCTCGACCTGCCGGGCGGCTTCGACTTCATTCCCCTGATCATCGGCGGTGCGCTGATCGCGCTGTTCGCCGCCGAGCGGTTGTTCGAACAGATTGCCGGCGTCGAGCACGAGGCGGCGGTCGAAGGCGTGCAGGAGCTGGCGTGATGGAGTTGTGGATCCTGTTCGGCGGTTTCACGCTGCTGATGTTCATGGGCATGCCGATCGCCTTCTGCCTCGGCATCTCCTCGCTGGCGACGGTGCTCTATATGGGCCTGCCGCCGGTGGTGGTGTTCCAGCAGATCAACTCCGGCATGAACGCCTTCGCCATGATGGCAATCCCGTTCTTCATCTTCGCCGGCGACCTGATGATCCGCGGCGGCATCGCGGCGCGGCTGATCCGCTTCGCCGCCAGCCTGGTCGGCCATATGCGCGGCGGCCTGGGCCAGGTCAACGTCGTCGCCTCGACCCTGTTCGGCGGCATCTCCGGCTCGGCGGTGGCCGACGCCTCGGCGATCGGCGGGCTGATGATCCCGCAGATGGCCGCGCGGGGTTACGCCCGGGACTATGCCGTCAACGTCACCGCCAATTCCGCGATCATCGCGCTGATGATCCCGCCGTCCAACAACATGATCCTCTATTCGATCGCGGCGGGCGGCAACGTC
The DNA here is from genome assembly GCF_038440215.1 of Inquilinus sp. OTU3971. Taxonomy (NCBI): domain Bacteria; kingdom Pseudomonadati; phylum Pseudomonadota; class Alphaproteobacteria; order Rhodospirillales; family Rhodospirillaceae; genus Inquilinus; species Inquilinus sp. OTU3971. Next base: position 41,037 of record NZ_JASATH010000012.1, read on the forward strand.
TCGATCGCCGACCTGTTCACCGCCGGCATCATCCCCGGCCTGCTATTGGCGGCCGCGCTGATGGTCGCCGCCTATGTCGTCGCCCGCCGGCGCGGCTATCCCGCCGATCCGTTTCCGGGGCTGCGTGCGGTCGGCCGCTACCTCGTGCTGGCGCTGCCGGGCATCCTCCTGATCGGCATCATCTTCGGCGGCGTCCGCTCCGGCGTCTTCACCGCCACCGAAAGCTCCTGCATCGCGGTGGTCTACGCCTTCCTGGTGGCGCTCCTGGTCTATCGCGAGCTCGACTGGCGCGGCTTCGTCGAGGCGGTGCAGGGGGCGGTGCGCACCACCGCCATGGTGCTGCTGGTGATCGGCACGGCCGGCGCCTTCGGTTGGCTGATGGCGCTGCTGCAGGTGCAGACCGCGACGGTGCAGGCGATCAACGCCATCTCCAGCGATCCGCTGACGGTGCTGCTGCTGATCAACGTGGCGCTGCTGATCCTCGGCACCTTCATGGACATGGCGCCGATGATCATCATCTGCACCCCGGTGCTGCTGCCGGTGGTCAAGGCCTTCGGCATCGATCCGGTGCATTTCGGCGTGATCCTGATCCTCAACGCCGGCATCGGCCTGAACACGCCGCCGGTCGGATCGGTGCTGTTCGTCAGCTGCGCCGTCGGCAAGATCACCATCCGCGAGGCGATGCGCACGATCTGGCCGTTCTTCGGCGCCTCGATCGCGGTGCTGCTGGCCGTGACCTACATTCCGGCGCTCTCGCTCTGGCTGCCCGCGGTCTTTCGCTGAGAGAATCTGCGCACGGGCCTTGACCGGCTTCCGGCATCCCCTTAAATGCGTAGCACTCACCGGCCGAGAGTGCTAACGACCGGCCGGGGCAGGCCCTGAACGCAGATCTCTAAAACAGAGAGAGTGGGAGAGAACGATGCAATTCCGTCCCCTGCACGACCGTGTGCTGGTGCGCCGCATCGAGCAGAACGAGAAGACCGCTGGCGGGATCATCATCCCGGACACCGCCAAGGAAAAGCCCCAGGAGGGCGAGGTGATCTCGGTCGGCGCCGGCATCCGCGACGAAGCCGGCAAGCTGCAGCCGCTGGACGTCAAGGCCGGTGACCGCATTCTGTTCGGCAAGTGGTCCGGCACCGAGGTCAAGCTCGACGGTCAGGATCTCCTGATCATGAAGGAGAGCGACATCCTCGGCATCATCACCGTGAAGAAGTCGGCCAAGGCGGCCTGATCCGCCCCGTCGCCTTCACCGGAATCCCGATAGACAAGGAATAAAGAGATGGCTGCGAAGGACGTTAAGTTCTCGCTCGACGCCCGCTCCCGCATGCTGCGCGGCGTCGATATCCTGGCCGATGCGGTCAAGGTCACCCTGGGCCCGAAGGGCCGCAACGTCGTGCTCGACAAGTCGTTCGGCGCGCCGCGGATCACCAAGGACGGCGTCACCGTCGCCAAGGAGATCGAGCTTTCCGACAAGTTCGAGAACATGGGCGCGCAGATGGTGCGCGAGGTCGCGTCGAAGACCAACGACCTGGCCGGTGACGGCACCACCACCGCGACCGTGCTGGCCCAGTCGGTCGTCCGCGAGGGCGTCAAGGCGGTTGCCGCCGGCCTGAACCCGATGGACCTGAAGCGCGGCATCGACAAGGCCGTCGAGGCCGTCGTCGCGGACCTCAAGACCCGGTCGAAGGTCATCAAGACCAACGCCGAAGTCGCCCAGGTCGGCACCATCTCCGCCAATGGCGAGCGCGACATCGGTGAGATGATCGCCAAGGCCATGGAGAAGGTCGGCAACGAGGGCGTGATCACGGTGGAAGAGGCGAAGAGCCTCGACACCGAGCTCGAAGTCGTCGAGGGCATGCAGTTCGACCGCGGCTACCTGTCGCCGTACTTCATCACCAATGCCGAGAAGATGATCGCGGACCTCGAGGCTCCGTACATCCTCCTGCATGAGAAGAAGCTGTCGAACCTGCAGGCCATGCTGCCGGTGCTCGAGGCTGTGGTGCAGTCGGGCAAGCCGCTGCTGATCATCGCCGAGGACGTCGAGGGCGAGGCCCTGGCCACCCTGGTGGTCAACAAGCTGCGCGGCGGCCTGAAGGTCGCGGCGGTCAAGGCCCCGGGCTTCGGCGATCGCCGCAAGGCGATGCTCGAGGACATGGCCATCCTGACCGGCGGCCAGGTCATCTCCGAGGATCTCGGCATCAAGCTCGAGAGCGTCACGCTCGACATGCTCGGCCGGGCCAAGAAGGTCCTGATCGCCAAGGAAGAGACCACGATCGTCGACGGCGCCGGCGCCAAGAAGGAGATCGAGGGCCGCTGCAACCAGATCCGGGCGCAGATCGAGGAGACCTCCTCGGACTACGACCGCGAGAAGCTGCAGGAGCGTCTGGCCAAGCTGGCGGGCGGCGTCGCGGTGATCCGCGTCGGCGGCGCCACCGAGGTCGAGGTGAAGGAGCGCAAGGATCGCGTTGACGACGCGATGCACGCGACCCGCGCCGCGGTCGAGGAAGGCGTGGTCCCGGGCGGCGGCACCGCCCTGCTCTATGCCTCGAAGGCGCTGGACAAGGTCAAGCCGGACAACGACGACGAGCGCGTCGGCATCGACATCGTCCGCCGTGCCCTGCAGGCGCCGATCCGGCAGATCGTCACCAACGCGGGCGGCGACGCCTCGATCGTTGTCGGCAAGCTGCAGGACAAGAACGACAAGAACTGGGGCTACAACGCCCAGACCAGCGAGTATGGCGACCTGATCAAGGCCGGCGTCATCGACCCGACCAAGGTCGTCCGCGCCGCGCTGCAGAACGCCGCGTCGGTGGCCAGCCTGCTGATCACCACCGAGGCGATGGTGGCCGAGCATGTCGAGAAGAAGCCGGCCGCTTCGGCGCCGGGCGGCGGCATGGGCGGCATGGGTGGCATGGGCGACATGGACTTCTGATCTGCGGATCGGATCGTCCAAACGTCGAATTGTGGAGGGGCGCTCTTCGGAGCGCCCCTTTTTTGCCATATCGACCAGCGATGCAAGACCTCGTGGGGCCACTGCAGTCTTTCGATTGCCGGGCCGAGTACCGGCAACTAAATGAATGCAACGGCCCCGGGCACGACCGGCCCGGCGGTCCGCGACGGAAGGGGAATTCGTGATGACCGCCTGTCCCAAGAACGCGCCGCACCACCGCGGGCCGATCGCCCGTGCTGCCCTGGCGGTCGCCTCGATCCTGGTGCTGGCCGCCTGCGTGCCGGCCGGGACGCAGCAGACCGCCAGCCTGCCGGCGCCGGAGCAGCCCGCGCCGCCGCCCGTGTCCCCCTTCGTCCAGGCGATGCGCGACGCCGGCGTCAACGTCGCGATCCCGGCGCGCGGCAAGTTCATCCTGGTGAACATCCCGTCCTATGAGCTGATCGCCTTCCAGGACGGCGCCCCGGTGATCCGCAGCAAGGTCGTGGTCGGGGCCGCGGGAACCTCGACGCCCGAGCTGATGTCGAACATGTACGCGATCAAGTACAACCCCGACTGGACGCCGACGCCGTCGATCGTCCGCAACGAGGCCAGTGAGTACATTCCGTCGGGACCGCGCAGCCCGCTCGGCCGGATCAAGCTCGAGCTCGACAACGACCAGTCGATCTATCTGCACGACACGCCGCAGAAGAGCTATTTCGGCCACGAGAAGCGGGCGCTGAGCCATGGCTGCGTCCGGGTCCAGCAGGTGCGGGAGCTGGCGGCCTGGGCCGATGGCGTCAGCGTCGACGAGATCGACCGCAAGATCCGCACCGGCCGGATGTACAGCGAGCGCCTGCCGGAGGAGATCCCGGTCTATATCGGCTACTACACCCGCTTCCCGGACGAGTTCGGCCAGCCGGTGGACCACCCGGACGTCTACGCCAACAAGGACGAGGCCCGGCGGGCCTATCTGGCCCGCGCCGCCGGCCGCCGCGCAGCCGCGGCGAGGAAGGCGGCCGAACCGCCGGCCCAGCCCCCGGCCGAGATCATCCCGGGGCAGACCGTGCCGGGGCAGACCGTGCCCGTGGCGCCGGGCGGCGAGACCACCGTGCCGCCAGCCACGGCCCCGGGCGAGACGCTGCCCGCGGCCCCGGCCCAGCCCGCCGCGCCGGCCACCACGGCTCCGGCCGCGCCGGCTGTCCCCGCCGCGCCGGCGCAGACCCCCGCGGTTCCTGCGGCCCCGGTCGTGACCGAGCCTGCCGTTCCGGCGGCTCCGGCCACGACTGCTCCGGCCGCTCCGGCGTCTCCCGCGGTCACGCCGCCTCCGGCAACCGCCCCGGCCGCCCCCGCGACCACCACGCCGGCGGCGCCGACTGCCAATTGACGCAGGTTGGGTTCGCGGACGCGAACCCAACAATTTCCAGGCGGTGCGATGTTGGGTTCGCCTGGCGAACCCAACCTGCGGCCTATCCCGGCAGCACGCGCCAGACCACGGCCTCGCGCACGGCGCGGTCCTCGATCTCGACGCTGGTCGGCACCTGGCGGCGGGCGATCTCCTCCAGCCCGTCCTGCGGCCGGTAGGCGCGGCCGGGATCGCCCAGCAGCACGGTCTTGCCGGCGGCGGCCAGGGCGCGCAGCCAGGGCATGACCCGGTCGGACATCGGCTTCTCGTAGCAGACGTCGCCGGCGCAGACGATATCGATGCCGGTCAGCGCGTCGCCGATCCGGTCGCCGCTGTCGGCCTCGACCGCGCAGCCATTGGCTGCCGCGTTCAGCCGGATCGCGGCCACTGCAATCGGGTCGATCTCCGCCGCCGTCACCGCCGCGGCGCCGGCCCGGGCCGCGGCCAGGGCGACGATGCCGGAGCCGGAGGCGAAGTCGAACACCCGCTTCCCGGCGACGCTGTCCGGATGGTCCAGGATGTATCGCGCCACCGCCTGGCCGCCGACCCAGGCGAAGGCCCAGTAGGGCGGCGGCAGTCCGGTGCGGCGCAGCGACTCCTCGGTCGCCTGCCACAGCGGCGTCACCTCGGTGGCGAGATGCAGCAGCAGCTCGGGCAGCAACGGCGGTCGGGTCGGCGCCGTGTTGGCGCGGATGAAGGCATCGATGTCGTCCATGGCCCCCTTCCTATCCTGCAGGGCGGCGTTGAGCCACGGAGTCTTGATGTCGAGCGCCGGAATGCGGAAGATTCAGGGAACGGCGACGGCGCAGACCGTCGCTGCAGACGAGGAAACGAACGAGATGGCGAGCCGCCATGCCCCGGCCCGATCGAAGGACGGTCCGGCCGAAGACGAGATCGGGGAATGTAGCTCCCCGCCCTGCTATCTGCACGAGATCGACCCGGCCTATGCCGGTCTGGACCCGAAGCCCAAGGCAAAGCCTTCGCCCAAGGCCCGGAAGCGCGACGAGGCCGGCTCATGATCCGGGTCAAGCGCGTCTACGACCCGCCCGAAGAGGGCGACGGCTATCGCATCCTGGTCGACCGGCTGTGGCCGCGCGGCCTGACCAGGGAGCAGGCGGCACTCGACCTCTGGCTCAAGACCGTGGCGCCGAGCGACGAGTTGCGCCAATGGATGCATCAGGGGCCGGAGAGGTGGCCGGAATTCTGCCGCCGCTACCATGCCGAGCTGGATTCCCATCCGAACGCGGTGGCCTTCCTGCGGCAGAAGAGCAAGGACGGCTGGGTCACGCTGCTCTACGCCAGCCGCGACGAGCGCCACAACAACGCCGTCGCCCTGGCCAAGTATCTCGGCGGCTGATCAGGCGAGAGCGCGTCCGGCCACGAGGCCGGCCAGGACCATGAGGCCGAACCAGCGGTTCGAGTTGAATTTGGCCAGGCAGTCGGCCGGCCGGTCTGGGACCAGCGCCGCCACCTGCCAGGCCAGCTGCGCCGCGCCGACCGCCAGCGGCAGGAGGAAGGGCAGGGGCGCCAGCCCGGCCAGGAAGCCGGCAATGCCGATCCCGAGCACGGTCAGCGCGTGGAAGCCGGCGATCCAGCGTCGCGCGGCGGCGCCGAACAGCCGGGCGGTCGACTTGATGCCGATGCGGGCGTCGTCCTCGATGTCCTGCAGCGCGTAGATCGTGTCGTAGCCCAGCGTCCAGCAGATGCCGGCGGCGAAGAGGATCAGCGACGGCAGGGCCAACTCGCCGGTCACCGCGGTCCAGCCGACCAGCGCCCCCCAGTTGAAGGCCAGGCCCAGGAAGAATTGCGGCCACCAGGTGATCCGCTTCATCAGCGGGTAGGTGAAGACCACCAGCAGCGAGGTGATGCCGAGCCCGACGGTGGTGCTGTTGAATTGGATCAGGATCAGGAAGCCCAGCAGCAGTTCGGCGATCAGGAACAGCACCGCCTGGGTCGGGCTGATCGCACCGCTGGGGATCGGCCGCGTGCGGGTGCGCGCCACCCGGGCATCGAAGTCGCGGTCCAGGATGTCGTTCACGGTGCAGCCGGCGCCGCGCATCACCACCGCGCCGATCGCGAACAGCACAGCGTACCAGAGGTCGGTCCAGCCGAATGCGGCCCCGCCGATGCCCATGGGCCTCGGCGCCATCGCCAGCCCCCACCAGCACGGGTAGAGCAACAGCATGACCGGCTTCGGTCGGTCCAGCCGGGCGAGCATCAGATAGGGCCTGACGGCGGGCGGCGCCCAGCGGATCAGCCAGCTCTCGGCCCGGATGTCGGAGGCGGTGTCGGTCATGGTCCTGTCGCGGATGGCGCGCTGTGGCGCATCAGTAGCGCCGTTGCAGGCCGCCGGCAAAGGCCGAGATACGGTGGGACGGTCAAGGATGCATCGCCGGTGCCGCCGTCCGTCTTCCCCGCCGCATCGCCTGCGGCGGCTGGCCGAAGCAGCGGATGAAGGCCCGGCGCATCCGCTCCGGGTCGGCGAAGCCGACGTCGCGCGCCACCGCCTCGATCGGCTCGGCGCCGTCCTCGATCCGCGGCCGGGCGGCTTCGGCGCGCAGCCGCTCCACCGCCTTGGCCGGGGTCTGCCCGGTCTCGGCCAGGAAGGCGCGGCCGAACTGGCGCGGGCTCAGGCACGCCGCCTCGGCCAGTCGGTCGACCGGCAGCGGCTCCCGCAGATTCTCGCGTGCAAAGCTGAGGGCGGCCTGGATCCGGTCCGAGGCCGGGGCAAGGTCGAGCAGGGCGGAGAACTGCGACTGCCCGCCGGAGCGGCGGTGGTAGACCACCAGGGTCCGGGCCACGGCGCGGGCGGCGTCGACGCCCAGATCCTCCTCGATCAGGGCCAGGGCCAGGTCGATCCCGGCAGTGATCCCGGCCGATGACCAGACCGGCCCGTCCTGGACGAAGATCCGGTCCATCTCGACCCGCACCCGCGGGTGCAGGCGCTGCAGCGCCGCCGCCTGCAGCCAATGGGTGGTGGCCCGGCGACCGTCCAGCAGGCCGGCCGCGGCCAGCAGGAAGGCGCCGGTACAGACGCTGGTCACCCGCCGCGCCGTGGCGGCCTCGCGGATGAAGGCCAGCAACCGCGCCGATTCCAGCGCCTGCGGCACCCCGCGCCCGCCGGCCACCACCAGCGTGTCCAGCGGCTCGTGATGGCAAGGCTGCGTCAGCACCGGCAGGCCGGCGGAGCTCGCGACCGCGCCGCCCAGCTCCGACATCACCTGCAGCCGATAGGCCGGCGGCGACAGGTCCCGTGATGCGGTGTCGAACGCCGCCAGCGGCCCCGACAGGTCGAGGATGTTGAAGCCGGGAAAGACCACGAAGCCGATCGCGCGAGTCATGGCGGTAAATGAGGGAACAATGTCGTTTCAGACATCACCCTGCGCGGCGATACTGCAGCTGTCAATCCCGTCCCGGAGGCCGCCATGGACACCGTCATCGTCTTCCCGATCTATCCCGGCGTCACCCATCTCGACTTCACCGGTCCGCACCAGGTGCTGGCGCGGCTGCCCGGCGCCAGGACCGTCGTCGCCTCGATCGGAGGGGAAGCGGTCAGCGTCGACGGGCTGACCTTCGCCAACCTCGCCCGGCTGGAGGCGGTGGAGCGCTGCGACGTGATCTGCGTGCCGGGCGGCTTCGGCTGTGTCGATGCCATGCGCAACGACGCTTATCTCGGTGAGATCCGCCGGCTTGCCGCCGCGGCCCGCTACGTCACCTCGGTCTGCACCGGGTCGCTGATCCTGGCCGCCGCGGGGCTGCTCGAGGGGCGGCGGGCGGCCTGCCACTGGGCCTGGCGGGACCAACTGGCCCTGTTCGGCGCCATCCCCGATCCCGGCCGCGTGGTCCGCGACGGCAACATCGTCACCGGCGGCGGCGTCACCGCCGGCATCGACTTCGCCCTGACCCTGGCCGCCGAGCTGGCGGATGAGACGGTGGCCAAGGCGATCCAGCTCGGGCTCGAATACGCGCCGGCGCCGCCCTACGACTCCGGCCGCCCCGAGACCGCCTCGCCGGAGATCGTCGAATTGGTCACGGCCCGCAACCAGGCCCGGATGCCGGATCGCCAGGCGATCATCGAGCAGGTGGCAAGGGAGCGGCGCCGGGCCTGAGCCCCCGGCGTTTCCTCCCAAGGATCCGTTGCCGGCCGGTCGGACAGCGGCTAGCGTCGCGCATGACTTCCGACGCCCTGCCGCGCACCCGCCTGTATGTCGACGCCCCTCTTGCGGAGGGGCAGGCCGCGGCGCTGTCCGAGGCCCAGGCGCACCACCTGCGCGGCGTGCTGCGGCTGACGCCGGGCGTCGGGCTGCGCCTGTTCAACCCGCGCGACGGCGAATGGCTGGCGCGGCTCGATGTCCTCAGCAAGGCCGGCGGCAGCGCCCTGGCCGAACGGCAGCTCCGACCGCCCGAACCTGTCTCCGATCTCTGGCTTTGCTTCGCCCCGGTAAAGAAGGACGCGGTCGACACGGTGGTGGAGAAGGGGACCGAGCTCGGCGCTGCCGTGCTGCAGCCGGTCTTCACCCGCTTCACCGATGTCCAGCGCGTCAATCTCGACCGGCTGCGCGCCCATGCCGTGGCGGCGGCCGAGCAATGCGAGCGGCTGGACGTGCCGGATCTGCGCGACCCGGTCGGGCTCGACGCCCTGCTCGCCGCCTGGCCCGCCGGCCGGACGCTGCTGGTCTGCGCCGAGGCCGGAGCGGCCCGCCCCATCGCCGAAGCCGCGGCGGAGGTCTCCGGCCCCACGGCGCTCCTGGTCGGTCCCGAAGGCGGCTTCGCGGCGGCGGAGCTGGACACTCTGCTTTGTCACGAATTTGTTCGACCCGTCGGCCTCGGCCCTCGTATCCTGCGCGCCGACACGGCGGCCATCGCCGCGCTCGCGGTCTGGCAGATGCTGGCCGGCGACGGGCGCGGCCGGCCGCCGCATCGCGTCTGATACCCCAACGTTCCGACACCCGAGTACCCGCCCATGTCCGGTCCCCAGAGCGCCAGCGCCGCACCGATCGAAAGCAAGGCGCAGCTCGTCGACTATCTCGCCGCCGGGTCGAAGCCGCCCGAGGACTGGCGGATCGGCACCGAGCACGAGAAGTTCGCCTTCCGCCTGTCGGACCTGCGGCCGCTGCCTTATGACGGGCCGGACGGCATCCGCGCCGTGCTCGAGGGCCTGGCCGGCTGCGGCTGGGAGCGGGTGGAGGAGAACGGCAACCTGATCGCGCTGATCCGCGACAAGGCCTCGGTGACGCTGGAGCCGGGCGGTCAGGTCGAGCTGTCGGGCGCGCCACTGCGCAGCATCCACGACACCTGCGCCGAGGTGGCCGACCATCTGTCCCTGGTGAAGAAGGTCGGGGAGCAGCTCGGCATCGGCATGATCGGCCTCGGCTTCCAGCCGAAATGGCGGCGTGAGGACATCGGCTGGATGCCGAAGGGCCGCTACAAGATCATGCGCGACTACATGCCCAAGCGCGGCTCGCTCGGCCTCGACATGATGAGTCGGACCTGCACGGTGCAGGTCAATCTCGACTTCGCCTCCGAAGCCGACATGGTCAAGAAGTTCCGCGCCAGCCTGGCGCTGCAGCCGATCGCCACGGCGCTGTTCGCCAACTCGCCCTTCACCGAGGGGCGGCCGAACGGGTTTCAGAGCCTGCGCAGCCACATCTGGACCGACACCGACCCGGACCGCACCGGCGACCTGCCCTTCGTGTTCGAGGACGGCTTCGGCTTCGAGCGCTATGTCGACTACCTGCTCGACGTGCCGATGTACTTCGTCTACCGCGACGGCCGCTACATCGATGCTGCCGGGCACAGCTTCCGTGCCTTCCTGAAGGGCGAGCTGGCGGTCTATCCCGGCCAGCTGCCGACCCTGAACGACTGGGCCGACCACCTGACCACCGCCTTCCCCGAGGTGCGGCTGAAGAAGTACCTGGAGATGCGCGGCGCCGACGGCGGGCCCTGGTCGCGCCTGTGCGCCCTGCCGGCGCTGTGGGTCGGTCTGCTCTATGACGGCACGGCGCTCGACGCCGCCTGGGACCTGGTCAAGGACTGGACCACCGCGGAGCGGGCGGCGCTGCGCCGCGACGTGCCGCGCCTCGGCCTCGCCACCCCGTTCCGCGGCGGCACGGTGCGCGACGTGGCGCTGCAGGTGCTGGCGATCGCCCGGCACGGCCTGGCTGCCCGGGCCGCGACCGACGCCATCGGCGGCACCGAGGAGGGCTTCCTCAACGATCTGCAGCGCATCGCGGATTCGGGCGAGACCCAGGCCTCGGAGATGCTGCGCCGCTACGAGACCGAATGGGGCGGCTCGGTCGACCCGGTCTTCACCGCCTACGCCTACTGACACTTACGCCTATTGGCCCGGCAGGCTTTGCTGGAATTTTAGGCATCCTTCGCCGGCCGCCGCAGAATTTTGCTTGCGGTCCGTGGCACATGCCTTGCTTGATGTTCTGGTCGAGCAGGGACATGCCGGAGGGATGGTGCAGGCATTCGACGAGATGGGCGGGGATCCGGTCCGGTCCCCCTATGCGGCCCTGGCGGATTGGCTGGCGGCGACGCCGGCCTCGGTCTTCGATCTCAAGCGCCGGGAGGCGGCGGCGCTGTTCCGCCGCATCGGCATCACCTTCGCGGTCTATGGCGAGGGTGGCGACCCGGAGCGGCTGATCCCCTTCGACATCATGCCCCGGGTGCTGGACGCCGCCGAATGGCGGCAGCTGGAGCAGGGGCTGGTGCAGCGGGTGAAGGCGCTCAACGCCTTCCTGCACGATGTCTATCACGACAAGGAGATCTTGCGCGCCGGCCAGGTGCCGGAGCGGCTGGTGCTGCACAATCCCGGCTATCTGCCGGAGATGCAGGGGCTGGACCCGCCCGGCGGCATCTACACCCACATCGCCGGCATCGACATCGTCCGCGTCGGGCCGAACGACTTCTACGTGCTGGAGGACAACGCCCGCACGCCGTCCGGCGTGTCCTACATGCTGGAAGGCCGCGAGATGATGATGCGGCTGTTCCCGGACCTGTTCGCCCGGCACAGCGTCGCGCCGGTCGAGCACTATCCGCAGGAACTGCTGGCGACCCTGACCTCGATCGCGCCGCGCAACTGCGAGGGCGAGCCGACGGTCGCCCTCCTGACCCCCGGCATCTACAACAGCGCCTATTTCGAGCACAGCTTCCTGGCCGACCGCATGGGTATCGAGCTGGTCGAGGGGCCGGACCTGTTCGTGCGCGACGCCGTGGTCTACATGCGCACCACCCGCGGGCCGAAGCGGGTCGACGTGATCTACCGCCGGATCGACGACGAGTTCCTCGACCCGTTGGTGTTCAACCCGGATTCGGTGCTCGGCGTGCCCGGCCTGTACCACGCCTACCGCGCCGGCAACGTGGCGCTGGCCAACGCCATGGGCACCGGCATCGCCGACAACAAGGCGATGTACATATACGTCCCGGCGATGATCCGCTTCTATCTGGGCCAGGAGCCGATCCTGAAGAACGTCCCGACCTGGGACTGCTCCAAGCCCGACGAATGCGCCCATGTGCTGGGCAAGCTCGACGAGCTGGTGGTGAAGGAGGTGGCCGGCTCGGGCGGCTACGGCATGCTGGTGGGACCGACCGCCAGCCGGGCCGAGCGCGCGGCCTATGCCGAGCGGGTCAAGGCCCAGCCCGACCTGTTCATCGCCCAGCCGACCCTGGCGCTGTCGACCTGCCCGACCTTCGTCGACCAGGGCGTGGCGCCGCGCCATGTCGACCTGCGCCCCTTCGTCCTGACCGGCCGGGACCAGGTCCGGATCGTGCCGGGCGGCCTGACCCGGGTGGCGCTGCGCGAGGGCTCGCTGGTGGTGAACTCCAGCCAGGGCGGCGGCACCAAGGACACCTGGGTGCTGACGGCATGACGGCGCAGGATATCAAGGCAGGACGATCGGGATGCTGAGCCGCACCGCCGACAGCCTCTACTGGCTTGGCCGCTACATCGAGCGCGCCGAGAACCTCGCCCGCATCCTGGAGGTGGCCGACCGCATGACGCTGACGCCGAACAGCGGCAGCGCGCGGCAGGACGAATGGCACTCCGCCGTCGTCATCTCCGGCTGCCAGGAGGGCTTCTACAAGACGCATGAGCGGGCGACCCCGGCCGCCGTGGTCGACTACATCGCCCGCAGCCCCGACAACCCGGCCAGCATCCGCTCCTGCCTGCAGCTGGCGCGGACCAATGGGCGGGCGGTGCGCGCGGCGCTGACCCGGCCGATGTGGGAGACGCTGAACGCCACTTGGCTCGACCTCGACGGCAAGGAGGCGCTGATCGCCAGCGGTGACCTGCGCGACTTCCTGGAATGGGTCAAGGAACGGGCGATGCTGTTCCATGGCGCCGTCGCCGTCACCATGCTGCGCGACGACGCCCATATCTTCCTGCAGCTCGGCACTATGCTGGAGCGCGCCGACAGCACCGCCCGGCTGCTCGACGTGAAGTACCACGTGCTGCTGCCGGCGGATGAGGAGGTCGGCGGCGGCCTCGACTTCTACCAATGGGCGGCGGTGCTGCGCGGCGCCTCGGCGCTCGGCAGCTACGCCTATCTCTACCGCGACGGCATCAAGCCCTCGCAGGTGGCCGAACTCCTGATCCTGCGGCCGGAGATGCCGCGCTCGCTGGTCGGCTGCCTCGGCGAGATGATCGACCTGCTCGGCCAGCTTGCCGACCTCTACGGCCGCAAGCACGAATGCCAGCGGCTGGCCGGGGAGATGCATTCGCGCTTGCGCTACGGCCGGATCGACACGATCTTCCAGACCGGTTTGCACGAATACCTGACCGCTTTCATCCAGCAGAACAACGTCCTGGGCCTCGAGGTCAGCAAGGCCTATCTGATCTGATTCGTCCCGGCCCATGCGCCTCCTGATCCGCCACGAAACCCGCTATCGCTACGACAGTCCGGTCACCCGCACCCTGCAGACGCTGCGCCTGACGCCCCGCTCGCATGACGGGCAGGAGGTGCTGCGCTGGCGGGTGGTGCCGCCGGCCGGGGCCAGCCTCGCCGCCGGCGAGGACGGCTATGGCAACATCGTCGAGATGCTGTCGCTGGAGCGGCCGCACGACGCGCTGACCCTGCTGGTCGAAGGCGAGGTCGTGATTCGCGACACCGGCGGCGTCGTCACCGGCGCTGAGGAGCGGTTCCCGCCCGCTTTCTATCTGCGCCCGTCGCCGCTGGCCGGGGCGGATGCGGCGCTGGTTCAGCTGGCGGAAGCGGCGGCCGCTGGCGGGCGCGAGCCGCTGGCCCTGGCCCATGCGCTGATGCTGGCGGTGCACGACCGCATCGCCTTCCGGCCCGGCCTGACCCATGCCGCCACCACCGCGGCCGAGGCGCTGGCCACCGGCATCGGCGTGTGCCAGGACCACACCCATGTCTTCCTCGCCTGCGCCCGTCCTCTCGGCCTGCCGGCCCGCTACGTCTCGGGCTATCTGATGATGGCCGATGGCAGCGTCGAGCAGGCGGCGGGCCATGCCTGGGCCGAGGCCTTCGTCGACGGGCTCGGCTGGGTCGGCTTCGACGCTGCCAACGGGATCTGCCCGACCGAGCACTATGTCCGCGTCGCCATCGGGCTCGACTACCACGACGCCGCCCCGGTCCGCGGCCTGCGCCAGGGCGGCGGTGCCGAGGCGCTGGAGGTCGTGGTCCGCGTCGGCCAGTCCCAGACCCAGGCGCAGGCCTGATCCTTCACGATGACCCTGGACCTTTTCGCATGACCTACTGCCTCGGCCTCCTGCTCGAAGACGGGCTGGTGATGATCGCCGACACCCGCACCAATGCCGGGGTCGACAACATCTCGACCTTCCGCAAGATGCACATCTGGGAACGGCCGGACGACCGGGTGATGGTGCTGCTCACCGCCGGCAACCTCGCCATCACCCAGTCCGTGGTCGCGCTGCTGTCCGAGGCGGTCGACGCCGGCGACGGGCGCGAGAGCCTGACCACGGCGCCGTCGATGTTCCGCTGTGCCGAGCTGGTGGGCGAGGCGGTGCGCGCGGTCTGGAACCGCGACGGCCCGGCGATGGAGCAGCATGCCGGCGGCTTCAACGCGTCCTTCCTGCTCGGCGGCCAGATCGTCGGGCGCCGTTGCCGGCTGTTCGAGATCTACCAGGCCGGCAACTTCATCGAGGCGACGGCCGACACGCCCTATCTCCAGATCGGCGAGCACAAATACGGCAAGCCGATCCTCGACCGCGCCGCGCGTTTCGAGACGCCGCTGATCGACGGGCTCAAGCTCGGCCTGGTGTCGATGGATTCGACCCTGCGCAGCAACCTGTCGGTCGGGCTGCCGATCGACATCGCGCTGTACCGCCGCGATGCGCTGAATCTGGCCCTGCGCAAGCGGGTCGGCGAGGACGACCCCTACTTCTCCGCGCTGCGGCAGCGCTGGTCGGACGCGCTGCGGCAAGCCTACCAGGCGATCCCCAGTCCGGATTGGGCATGACCGAACGAATCGAGGCGGGAACTATTTAGCAGGTTTCAAGGTTGAAATTGATGGGAGCCTGAACCACCCTTGCGGTGTTGTATCGGCGTAGCGCCGTGTCGGCGGCTCGACCGATAATGATAAAGAGGAGATTGTGCCATGCGCATCGCGCTTCGTAGGACCGCGCTGATTTCCGGGTTCGCTGCGCTCCTGGCGCTTGGCGCCTGCGGCCAGCCGGAGCCGACGGTGGTGGAGGCCGGTGCCCCGCCGGCGCTGCCCGCCAACGTGCCGCCGGGCTCGACGCTCGAAAGCTCGACCACCGAGGTCGGGCCGAACGGGCAGGTCGTGAACCGCTACGTCTACCGGGCGCCGAACCAGCTGCTGACCAACGGCCCGCAGTGCACCAAGGGTGACCCGCAGTGCCCGTGATCGCCGCGGCGATCTGACGGGATGGGAAGGGACAAAAAGGGGGTTTCGGCCCCCTTTCTTGTGGCAGCACGCGGTCCGGCGCCGTTCCGGCAACAATCTTTCTATGCTTGCCCGGACACCTCCATCCCGGCATGGTGCGCGGCAACAATATCGGCTTGAGCTGGAGCGCCCATGCCCGTGCTGACCAGCGCGGTCGACCCCCGGTCCGCCGCCTTCCGCGACAACGAGGCGGCCATGCGCGCTGCCGTCGACGACCTGCAGGCGACCATCGCCCGGATCAAGCTGGGCGGCGGCCAGGCGGCCCGCGACCGGCACGTCGCCCGCGGCAAGCTGCTGCCGCGCGACCGGGTTCGCGGGCTGCTCGATCCCGGCGCGCCGTTCCTGGAGCTGTCGCAGCTCGCCGGCCACGACGTCTATCGCGAGGACGTCCCCGCGGCCGGCATCATCACCGGCATCGGCCCGGTCTCCGGCCAGGAATGCGTCATCGTCGCCAATGACGCGACGGTGAAGGGCGGCACCTACTATCCGCTGACGGTGAAGAAGCACCTGCGGGCGCAGGAGATCGCGCGCGAGAACAACCTGCCCTGCCTCTATCTGGTCGATTCGGGCGGCGCCTTCCTGCCGCTGCAGGACCAGGTCTTCCCCGACCGCGACCATTTCGGCCGGATCTTCTACAACCAGGCGACGATGTCGGCCGCCGGCATCCCGCAGATCGCGGCGGTGATGGGCTCCTGCACCGCCGGCGGCGCCTATGTGCCGGCGATGTCCGACGAATCCATCATCGTCAAGGGCCAGGGCACGATCTTCCTCGGCGGCCCGCCGCTGGTGAGGGCGGCGACCGGCGAGGAGGTCTCGGCCGAGGACCTCGGCGGCGCCGACGTGCACAGCCGCATCTCCGGCGTCACCGACCACTATGCCCAGGACGACCACCACGCGCTCGCGATCGCCCGCCGCATCGTCGCCGACCTGAACCGGGCCAAGCGCCCGGCCGTGGCGCTGCGCGAGCCGGCGGAGCCGCTGTACCCGGCCACCGACCTCTACGGCATCATCGGCACCGACCTGAGGAAGCCCTTCGATGTGCGCGAGGTGATCGCGCGGCTGGTCGACGGGTCGGAGTTCGACGAGTTCAAGGCGCTGTACGGCACCACCCTGGTCTGCGGCTTCGCCCATCTCTGGGGCATCCCGGTCGGCATCGTCGCCAACAACGGCATCCTGTTCTCGGAAAGCGCGCTGAAGGGTGCGCATTTCGTCGAGCTGTGCTGCCAGCGCGGCATCCCGCTCTTGTTCCTGCAGAACATCACCGGCTTCATGGTCGGCTCGAAATACGAGCGCGGCGGCATCGCCAAGGACGGCGCCAAGCTGGTCACCGCCGTGGCCTCGGCCCAGGTGCCGAAGCTGACCCTGCTGATCGGCGGCAGCTTCGGCGCCGGCAACTATGGCATGTGCGGCCGCGCCTACGGGCCGCGCTTCCTGTTCATGTGGCCGAATGCCCGGATCTCGGTGATGGGCGGCGAGCAGGCGGCGAACGTCCTGGCCCAGGTGCGGCGCGACGGCATCGAGGCCAAGGGCGAGACCTGGCCGGAGGCGGAGGAGGAGGTGTTCAAGGCGCCGATCCGCGACCAGTACGAGAAGCAGGGCCATCCCTACTATGCCTCGGCCCGGCTGTGGGACGACGGGGTGATCGACCCGGCGGACAGCCGGCGGGTGCTGGCGCTGGCGCTGTCGGCGGCGCTGAACGCGCCGATCGAGCCGACCCGGTTCGGCGTGTTCCGGATGTGAATGGAATGATCCAGAGCAACTTTTTCGAATGGCTCGGCGAGGCGCTGGGCGGGCTGATCGGCTTCATCATTCGCGCGATCCGGGGGGTGGTGGACGGCCTCGGCGGCGCCGTGAACGACTTCCTCGGCGGCATGGCCCGCTCGATCGGAATGAACAGCTCGGTCTTCTCCTTCGCGCTGCTGATCCTCGGCCTGTTCCTGCTGTACTGTTCCGTGCGCGCCTTCATCGCCCGGTCGATCGTGGCCGGCGTCGTCTGGGCGCTGCTGGGTCTGTTGGTGCTGAGCTGGGTGGTGCGATGAGCGCGGTCCGGATCGAGATCGGGGACGGGGTCGGCACGGTCGTCATGGACCGGCCGGACCGGCACAACGCCTTCGACGAGCATGTCATCGCCGAGCTGACGGCGGCCTTCGCCAAGCTCGGCGCGGACGATGCCGTGCGTGCGGTGGTGCTGCGCGGCGTCGGCAAGAGCTTCTCGGCCGGGGCCGATCTCGACTGGATGCGGCGCATGGCGGCCTATGACGAGGCCGCCAACCTGGCCGACGCCCGGGCGCTGGCGGCGCTGATGCGAACCATCGACACGCTGCCGAAGCCGACGCTGGCTCTGGTCCATGGCCCGGCCTATGGCGGCGGGGTGGGGCTGGTCGCCTGCTGCGACATCGCCATCGCCACCGAAGCCGCGGCGTTCTCGCTGTCCGAGGCCAGGCTCGGCCTGATCCCGGCGGTGATCAGCCCCTATGTCGTGCGCGCCATCGGCGCCCGCGCTGCCCGCCGCTATTTCCTGACCGCGGAGCGCTTCGACGCGGTCGAGGCCCGGCGGCTCGGCCTGGTGCACGAGCTGGTGGCGGGCGACGGGTTGGAGGAGGCGGCGCGGCAGGTCCTGGCGGCGCTGCGCGGCAACGGCCCGGCGGCGGTCCGGGCGGCCAAGGAGCTGGTCGCGGTGGTGGCCGGCAAGGCGCCGGCCGAGGTCGAGGACGATTGCGCCCGCCGCATCGCCGCGATCCGCGCCGGCGACGAGGGCAGGGAAGGCGTCGCCGCCTTCCTGGAGAAGCGCAAGCCGTCCTGGCTCGGTTGATCAGCCCGCCGGCGCGGACCAGGCCCGCACGACATTGACCAGGAACAGCAGCATCGAGGCGACGGTCAGCAGCGAGCCGATGATGACCACGGCCTCCTGCTGCCGGGTCGTCGCCAGGTAGATGCCAAGCGGCAGCAGGATGGCGCCGGCGGCGGCGACCCAGAAATGCGCGACGGCCAGCGCGCCGCCTTTGGCGAGCCCGACCCTGTAGCCGATTCCGAACAGGGCGAGCGAGACCCAGCCGACCAGATTGATGTGGGCATGCACCGGCACCAGCTGGAAATCATGGGCCATGCCCATCTGGATCCCGAGCAGCATGCCGGCCAGCCCCATCAGCACGGCCAGGGTGAAGAACGCTCTGTCGATGCTGCGCATCATGTCCCCTCGTTGATCGACGACGGCCGCCGAACGCCGGTGCCGGCTCGGTTCTGCCGCGCCGAAGGATGCGCCGCGCCGCTCGCACCGGCCTGTTACTGGCGGCACAGGCGGCGTCGGCGCATCCCCGTCCCCCAAGGCGCAGTGTCATCGGTTCGCGGCGCCCCGGCACTCCCCCATGATTAGGGGATGGCGGCGCGCCCGGAAATCAGCCTGCCAGGCGGTCCAGCTGTTCCTGCAGCCGGCGCGCGCAATCATCGGCCAGCGCGTTCAGGGCGGCCGCACCTTCGCCGTGGAAGCATGACCCGTGCATGATGCCGAGCGTGCGTGGCGACAGCCCCGACAGCCGGCGGATCGTCGGCGCCGTCATCGGCGTCAGGGCGCTGGCGCCGAACATGTCCTCTGCCGCCCGGGCCGGACCGACGACGTCGCTCTCGGTCACGGCGGGGCCGTCGCCGACATGGGTGAACAGGTCGCCGCACAGCAGCGTCCCGGTGGTCTCCTCGTACAGCAGGCCGGCGTCCCAGCCATGCGGGATCTGCGGCGTGTCGAGGTGGCGCAGCCGCTTGCCGCCGAGGTCGATCACCTCGCCGTCGGCCAGGGCCCGCGGCGGCCGGTCGGCCATGTCGTTGATCGACACCATGCAGCCGATCCCGCCCTGCACCACCTGGGCCCGCGGCGCCGCCGCCAGCCATTCGTTCATGGCGCCGCATTCATCGGCTTCGACATGGCCGAAGCCGATCCAGCGCAGCCGGTCGACCGGCATCACCCTGGCCATGGCGGCGGCGACGGACGGAAACATCCGCCGCAGCCCGCAATGGAACAGCAGCGGCTCCTCGGCCCTGATCAGGAACTGATTGAAGGTGAAGCCGGCCGGCGGCGCGATCTCCGGCACATAGGTCGACAGCCGATAGATGCCGTCGGCGATCTCATCGATCCTGGTCTCTCCCATCGCCTCTCTCCCCGGGGGGCTCGCCATGCCGATGGGTCGGGGCGAGTTGCCCGTGGGACCATCCTATACCAACGGCCCAGGACTGACCCGTCATGGCGAGCCCCGAAGGGGCGTGGCCATCCAGTATCACGGCCCTCTGGATGGTCACGGCGCTGCGCGCCTCGCCATGACGAAAAAGTCGGACAGCCGATCTCAAAGGCCGCTGGTATTGTCCGGGGATCAGTCCGCCCAATGCCCGTACAGGTTCGGCATCAGCCCCGCCAAGGCGCTGAAGCGCGCCCAGGACTTCGCCTCCTTGCGGGTCCAGCCGGCCTCGGCGATGGCCGACAGCCGGGGGAAGACCAGGCGGTCGAACACGGCGCGGTCGGTCATCGGCTCGGACCAGATGCAGGCCTGGACGCCCATCAGGTGCTTCAGCTGGTCCTCGGTCCAGCCCCGGGTGGCGTCGAACTCGTAGGTCTCCCGCGGGCCCGACCAGCCGGCCCAGCCGGCGCCCGGCTCGGACCAGGCGGTGCTCTGCGACATGTCGAGGTAGTAGCGCTGCCCCGGCGCGACCACGATGTCGTAGCCGCGGCCGGCCAGCTCGGCGCTGACCTCGACCGACCGCCAGCCGACCAGGTAGCTCCGGTCCTTCTCGATCACGTCGCCATGCGCCGCCTCCTCCCAGCCGCCGGTGACGACGCCGCGCGAGGCCAGGAAACGCTGGACACGCCGCAGGAACTCCGCCTGCAGCACGGCGGTGGCCGACCCTTCGATGGCATCGGCGCCGTGCCGGTTGCCGATGGTGTTGACCAGCATCGCGTGCTGGTCCGCCAGCGCGTCGCCGCCGACCTGCCGCAAGCGGTCGAGCGCGAGCGGCGAGCCCGACCAGGCAGCCAGCGGCACCTCATCCGCGCCGACATGGAGGATCTTCGACGGGAACAGATCGATCAGCTCGTCGAGTACGGTCTCGAGGAAGGCATAGACCGCCTCGTGCGCCGGGTTCAGGCAGTTGTTGGGGAAGCCCTGCACCGACTGGTATTCGCCATGCTCGGCCGGGTCGCGCAGATGCGGCAGCGCGTGCAGCACGGCATAGCAATGGCCGGGAATGTCGATCTCCGGCACCACGACGATGCCGAGCCGGTCGGCCAGGGCGACCAGGTCGCGGACCGCCTGCTTGCTGTAATAGCCCCCCTGCGGCTCGGGGCTGGAGCCGAGCAACGGCGGCAGCGCCAGCCCGTGGCCGCGCCAGGCACCGACCCGGATCAGCTCCGGATAGGCATCGATCTCGACGCGCCAGGCCTCGTCATCCGACAGGTGCCAGTGGAAGCGGTTCATCTTGCTCCAGGCCAGCAGCTGCACGAACCGGGCGACCTCGGCCGAGGAGTAGAACTGCCGGGCGACGTCGAGATGCGACCCGCGCCAGCCATGGGCCGGGGAATCCTGGATATCGCCACCCGCGGGGAACAGGAAGGTCTCGGGGTGGCGCCTGGCGC
The DNA here is from genome assembly GCF_038440215.1 of Inquilinus sp. OTU3971. Classification (NCBI taxonomy): domain Bacteria; kingdom Pseudomonadati; phylum Pseudomonadota; class Alphaproteobacteria; order Rhodospirillales; family Rhodospirillaceae; genus Inquilinus; species Inquilinus sp. OTU3971. The sequence continues at coordinate 61,872 of NZ_JASATH010000012.1, forward strand.
CGCGCCAGATCTGACCGAGCGTGATCAGCCCGTAGAGCAGGCCGGTGCGGGTGGAGGCCCGCAGAACGATGCCGTCCTCGGAGAAGCCGATGCGATAGGCCTCCGGGCCGAAGCCCGGCTCGATCGCGAGATCGACGGCCAAGCCGCCCTCCGCCTCCGGCCGCACGATGCCCTCGGCCGGGAACAGCGCGGCGGTCAGCTCGGCGAAGGCGGCGATGACCTGGCCGGCCTCAACGCCCTGGCCCTTCGGCGCCAGCCCGGCGGGCACCGCACGGCGGCCGCCGATGCTGACCGCCTCCGGCCAGGGAATGACGGAAATCGGCACCGGGGCCGAGGCCGGGACCGGGAAGCGCTCGGTGCCCCGCTTCAGCGGCGCGTTGTCGGCGGCCGAATGCGTCGGCGCGGTCGCGACCGGCGCGGTCGACCCGTCCGCCAGCACGACATAGGCGGTGGTGGCGCCGTCGGTCCAATGGCGCAGCGGATAGCTCAGACCCCGTGCCGTGAGCGTCCAGCTGGCGCCCGGGGCCAGCTCGGTGCCGGGGACAGGCGTGAATTCGGAGTGGTTGGACAGCCGGGCCGTCAGCGCGCCGCCCTCGATGGTCGCGGCGGGATCGATCCGGGCCGGCCCGCTGACGCAGAGCTTGAAGCCGGCGATCATCCGGTCCGACTGGTTGGTCAGCCGCAGGGCATAGCTCAGGGAGTCGTCGCCCTCGGCGGGCTTCCAGAAAGTCTCGAGTCGGAACGGGGATGTCATCGGGCAGGCCTTCGCGGTTGACGAGAACGCTGTCTGCTGGGCCGCATGCCGCTCACGGCGGCGGGGCATGAATGGTCTATACCACGAGCAAAGTGATTCGCCTCGTCCCCGCCTCCAAACTCCGTCCGGATATGCTATGCGGCATGGGGCCGGCCGGGCGGCGGGCTCCAGAGAGGGCAATCGGACCGTGACCAGAAGCGATGTCGCCGTGCTCGGGGCCGGAATCGTCGGGGTCTCGACCGCCCTGCATCTGCAGGCGCGCGGCCGGTCGGTGGTGCTGGTCGACCGCCGCGGCCCGGGCGAGGAGACCAGCCACGGCAATGCCGGGCTGATCGAGCGCGCCAGCGTCGTGCCTTATGCCTTTCCGAGGTCGCTGACCGAGCTGCTGCGCTACGCCTCGAACCGGCGGATCGACGCCCGCTACCACTGGGCCTTCCTGCCGCGGATCGCGCCCTGGCTGTTCCAGTACTGGCGCCACTCCTCGCCGGCCCGCCTGGCCGAGGCGGCGCGGGCGATGCTGCCGCTGATCGAGCGCTGCCTGGACGAGCACCGGCCGCTGCTGGCGCAGGCCGGCATCACCCATCTGGCGCGCGAAACCGGCTGGCTCTCCGTCTACCGCAGCGCCCGCAGCCTCGAGGCCGGCGTCGCGGGGACGGCCGCAGCGGCCGCCCATGGCCTGAATTTCAGCGTGCTCGACCCGGCGCAGATCCGGGCTCTGGAGCCGCATCTGGCGGACGGGCTGGCCGGCGGCGTGCACTGGCAGGACCCGGTCTCGGTCTCCGATCCCGGCGCCGTCACCAAGGGCTATGCCGAGCTGTTCCTGCGCCGCGGCGGCCGCCTGGTGCAGGCCGATGCCCGGTCGCTGCAGCCGGAGGAGGGCGGCTGGAGCCTGCAGGGGCCGGACGGCCCGGTGGTGGCGCGCGACGCGGTGGTCGCGCTCGGGCCCTGGTCGCTCGACCTGCTGCGGCCGCTCGGCTACCGCCTGCCGCTCGCGGTCAAGCGCGGCTACCACATGCATTACCGGCCGCGCGGCAACGCCGTGCTGCACCGCCCGGTGCTGGACGACGACCAGGGCTTCCTGCTGACCCCGATGGCGCGTGGCGTGCGCCTGACCACCGGCGTCGAGATGGGGCCGCGCGATGCCCTGCCGACGCCGGTGCAACTTGAGGCCGCCGAGGCCGCGGCGCGGATCCTGTTCCCGCTGGAGAGCCGGGTCGATGATCGACCCTGGATGGGCGCGCGGCCCTGCCTGCCCGACATGCGGCCGGTGATCGGCCCGGCGCCGCGGCACAAGGGGCTGTGGCTCGCCTTCGGCCATGCCCATCACGGCTTCACCTTGGGACCGGTGACCGGCCGGCTGCTGGCCGAGATGATCATCGGCGGCGAGACCGTGGTCGACCCGTCACCCTACCGCGCCGACCGGTTCTGAGAGGGGCGATGTCAGGCCAGCACGAAGGATTGCCCGACTCGATCCCCGCCTTGCTGCCGCGAGGGCCAGGGCATCAGTTCGTGCTCTACGGCGATGCCTGCTCCGGCGTCCCCGGCGCCCTGCATGAGCGGACCTTTGCCTCGGTCAATGCGGTCCTCCGCCGCCTCGCGCCGCAGCCGGAGTTCATCCTGTTCCCCGGCGACGAGATCATCGGCCTGACCGCCGACGCCGAGGCCCTGCGGGCGCAGTGGCGGCACTGGCTGTACCGGGAGATGGGCTGGCTCGACCGCCGGGCGATCCCGATCTGGCACACCACCGGCAACCACACCGCCTATGACGAGATGAGCGAGGCGGTGTTCCGCGACACGCTCGGCCTGCCCCGCAACGGGCCGCCGGGGCAGGAGGGGCTGTCCTACTGGGTGCGCCGCGGCGACCTGCTGATGGTCTTCGTCCACACGCTGTGGACCGGTCTCGGCGGCGAGGGCCATGTCGAGACCGACTGGCTGCGCCGGGCGCTCGAGCAGCATGCCGATGCGCGGCACAAGCTGGTGGTCGGCCATCACCCCGTGCATCCGATCAACGGCTTTTCCGGGCCGTGGCAGCGCGAGATCGGGCCGGAGCACTCACAGGCGTTCTGGAGCATCCTGGTCGAGGCCGGTGTGCTCGCCTATGTCTGCAGCCACATCCTGGCCTATGACGTCCAGGTGCATGGCGGCGTGCTGCAGCTCTGCACGGCCGGCGCCGGTACGGCCCACCGCATGCCCGAGGGGGTGGAGTTCCTCCACTGCGTCCAGGCCGCGCTGGATGCCGAGGGCCTGCGCTGCCAAGTGCTGGACACGGACGGCCGCATCCGCGAGCGGCTGCACTGGCCGCCGCCCCCGGTCCCTGAAGAGGCCTGGCGCATCCTGCCCGCGGGAGACAGCACCGCGCCGCTGACCGGCAGGCTGGAGCCCGGCCGGTTCGTCGCCTTCCGCTTCGCCGGCCGGGCGGCCTTGGCCGGAACGAGCGCGGCGCAGACCCTGGTCTCGGCGTTCGATCCGGGCAGCCTCGCGCCGCTGTGGATCGGCCTGCGCGGGCCGCGGCAGATCCTGACCGTCATCCTGGGGCGGGAGCCGGGCCGCAGCCCCCTCTATTGGCACGGCCCGGCGCTGTCGCCGGAGAGCTCCTTCGATATCCGGCTTCTCCTGCTTCCCGATATGGGGCCGGGCGGCATCATGTGCCGTCCCGATGCCGAGGCGGGCTGGTCCTCGCTGGCGGCGGCTTCCGCCTCCGGGATCGAGCGGCTGGACTGGCCGGGCCGGTGGAGCGTCGGGCACGGGCAGCGCGGCGACGCCGACCGCAGTTTCCAAGGAACTGGTCTGAGTGTGTCGGTCGCGGCCGGCTGAGACCGGTGGCGGGGGCAGAGGCCGCCGTTCTAGTCTGCCAGCTGCATCCGTTGGAGACGCTGAACCATGTTCGATCCGGCTACGCTCGCACTGTACATGGCCGCCGCCCTGGCGCTGAACCTCACGCCCGGGCCTGACATGCTGTTCTGCTTCGCCAACGGCGTTTCCCGCGGCCCGCGCGCCGGCCTGGCCGCGGCGCTCGGCATCGGCGGCGGGGCGGCGGTCCACACCGTGGCGGCGGCGCTCGGCCTGGCCGGGCTGTTCGCCGCCTCGCCGACCGCCTTCGAGATCCTGCGCTGGGGCGGCGCCGCCTATCTGCTGTGGCTCGGGGTCAAGGCGCTGCGCTCGACGGCGTCCGGCCTCGGCGCGGCGGGACCGCTGCCGCCGCGGCCGGCGGGCCGGATCTTCTTCGACGGCATGGTCACCAATGTCCTGAACCCGAAGGTGGCGCTGTTCTTCATCGCCTTCCTGCCGCAATTCGTCGATCCGGCGCACAGCGCGGTGCTGCAGATCCTGGCGCTGGGTACGCTGGGCAACATCTCCGGCACGACCATCAACGCCCTGGTCGGCATGTCCTCGGGCGGCGTCGGCCGAATCCTGTCCCGGCGGCCGATCGTGGCGCGGCTGCTGAACGGCTTCACCGGCTTCGTCTTCCTCGGCCTGGCGGCGCGGCTGGTGCTGGCCGACGACCGGCCGAAATAGCGTTTCGATTTCCCGCGTGCGCCGCGGACCGGCCCTGTTAGATTGTTGCCCGAACCCAGCAGCAGTTTCGGGGCCGGAATGTTCGACACGCTCCTGATCGCCAATCGCGGGGAGATCGCCTGCCGGGTGATCCGCACCGCGCGGCGTCTCGGCCTGCGCACCGTCGCGGTCCATTCCGATGCCGATGCCGGGGCGCGCCATGTCGCCGAGGCCGATGCAGCGATCCGCATCGGCCCGGCCCCGGCGCGCGAGAGCTATCTGAAGATCGACGCCATCCTGGCCGCGGCCAAGGCCACCGGCGCCCAGGCGATCCATCCCGGCTACGGCTTCCTGTCGGAGAATGCGGAGTTCGCCGAAGCCTGCGCCCAGGTCGGCATCACCTTCGTCGGCCCGCCGCCGGCCGCGATCCGCGCCATGGGCGGCAAGAGCGAGGCCAAGGCGCTGATGGCGGCGGCCGGCGTGCCGCTGGTACCCGGCTATCACGAGGCCGACCAGGATCCCGCCCGGCTGGCGGCGGAGGCGGCGAAGATCGGCTTCCCGGTGCTGATCAAGGCCTCGGCCGGCGGCGGCGGCAAGGGCATGCGCGTGGTCGAGCGGGCGGCGGATTTCGCCGACCAACTCGCCGGCGCCCAGCGCGAGGCCGCGTCCTCCTTCGGCAACGACCGGGTGCTGGTCGAGCGCTATCTGGCCCGGCCGCGCCATGTCGAGATCCAGGTCTTCGCCGACGGCCACGGCCACTGCGTCTACCTGTTCGAGCGCGACTGCTCGATCCAGCGCCGCCACCAGAAGGTGGTGGAGGAGGCGCCGGCCCCCGGCCTCGACCCGGCCATCCGCAAGGCGATGGGCGAGGCGGCGGTCGCCGCGGCCCAGGCCATTCGCTATGTCGGCGCCGGCACGGTGGAGTTCCTGCTCGACACCGACGGCCGCTTCTACTTCATGGAGATGAACACCCGGCTGCAGGTCGAGCATCCCGTGACCGAGGCGATTACCGGGCTCGACCTGGTCGAATGGCAGCTGCTGGTCGCGGCCGGCGGCAAGCTGCCGCTGGACCAGGACGATCTCGCCATCAACGGCGCCGCGATCGAGGTCCGGCTCTATGCCGAGGATCCGCAGGCCGGGTTCCTGCCGCAGACCGGGCGGCTGGCCCATCTGTCCCTGCCCGAGGCGGCGCCGCATGTCCGGGTCGATTCGGGCGTGCGCCAGGGCGATTCGATCTCGATCCATTACGATCCGATGATCGCCAAGCTGATCGTCTGGGACACCGACCGGCCGGCGGCGGTGCGGCGGCTGGCCCGGGCGCTGGACCAGGCACGGATCGCCGGACTCGCCACCAATCTCGACTTCCTGCGGGCGATCGCGCGCCACCCGGCCTTTGCCGCGGCCGAACTCGACACCGGCTTCATCGGCCGCCACGCGGCGGAACTGCTGCCGACCCCGGCCCCGGCCGCCTCGGAGGACATCGCCCTGGCGGCGCTCGGCCTCGTGCTCGGCCGCGCCCGCGACCGGACCAGCCCCTGGGGCCTGGCCGATGGCTGGCGGATGAACGACGAGGCGGTGGAGACGCTGCGCCTGGCCGACCGCGACGCCGAGATCGCGGTGGCGGTGCGCTACCGCCGCCATGGCAGCCTGTCGATCGGCACGCCGGATGGGCCGGTCGAGGTCGCCGGCACGCTGGCCGACGGCCTGCTGACCGCCCGGCTCGGCGACCGCACGGTGCGGGCGACGATCGTGGCGACCAGGGAGAAGGTCGCCGTGCTGCGCGACGGCGCCGACCGGGTGTTCGGCATCATCGACCCGCTGGCCCATGCCGGCGAGGATGCGGGCGCCGGCAGCCGGCTGACCGCGCCGATGCCGGGCCGGGTGATCGCGGTGCTGGTCGAGGCCGGCGCCAAGGTCAGCAAGGGCCAGCCCCTGATCGTGCTGGAGGCCATGAAGATGGAGCACACCGTGGCCGCGCCGGCGGACGGCACCGTCACCAGCCTGCCCTTTGCCGCCGGCGACCAGGTGGATGAAGGCGTGGCCCTGATCGGCTTCGAGGCCGCCTGACATGCTCCCGGCCAAGGTCCGAATCGTCGAGGTCGGCCCGCGCGACGGGCTGCAGAACGAAAAGGCGGTGGTGCCGCTCGAGGCCAAGGTCGGGCTGATCGACCGTCTGTCGGCCACCGGGCTGTCGGTGATCGAGGCCGGCGCCTTCGTCAGCCCGAAATGGGTGCCGCAGATGGCCGATTCGGCCGAGGTGATGGCCCGGATCGCGCGGGCGCCCGGGATCTCCTACCCGGTGCTGGTGCCGAACGAGACCGGCCTCGACGCTGCGCTGGCCGCCGGGGCGACCGAGATCGCGGTGTTCGGCGCCGCCTCGGAGAGCTTCAGCCGCCGCAACATCAACTGCTCGATCGCCGAGAGCCTGGCCCGATTCGCCCCGGTCGTCGCCCGCGCCCGGGCGTCGGGGCTCAAGGTGCGCGGCTACGTCTCCTGCGTGCTCGGCTGTCCCTATGAAGGCGAGGTGTCGCCGGCCAAGGTGGCCGAGGTGTCGGCTGCCCTGTTCGATCTCGGCTGCTACGAGATCAGCCTGGGCGACACCATCGGGGTCGGCACGCCGGGCAAGGCGGTGGCGATGATCGAGGCCGTGGCGGCGCGGATTCCGCGCGAGTCGCTGGCGGTCCATTTCCACGACACCTACGGCATGGCCGTCGCCAACATCCACGCGGCGCTGCAGCGCGGCGTCGCCGTGGTCGATGCAGCGGTGGCGGGGCTCGGCGGCTGCCCCTATGCCAAGGGCGCCACGGGCAATGTCGCGACCGAGGATGTGGTCTATCTTCTCGACGGAATCGGCATCGCCAGCGGCGTCGCCCTGGACCGGCTGCTCGAGGCCACCCGATTCATCTCGGGCGTACTCGACCGGCCGCCTGCCTCCAGGGTGGCCCGTGCGCTGATCGCCCGCGACGCCTGATTCATCCCGAAGCGTGGCCGCAGTGGCGCGGCCATGGAGGAACTGTGCCTGTTCATCTGTTGAAGGTCGCCGTTGGCATCTCCGAGCCGGCCCAGCTCGCCACGGTCCAGCGGGGCCGGCGCCACATCGTCGACGGGCGCGAGGTCGTCTATGGCTACACCAAGCGCATGCCGACGCGGCGGGCCGATCTGATCGGCGGCGGCTCGATCTTCTGGGTGATCCGCCACGTCATCCTGGTGCGCCAGCCGATCCTCGACATGTTCATGGTGACCGACGAGGACGGCGACACCTATTGCCGGCTGCTCTACGACCCGGAGCTGACGGCGGTGGAGGCCCGGCCGCTGCGCGCCTTCCAGGGCTGGCGCTATCTCGATCCGGACGCCGCGCCGCGCGACCTGGGGGCCTCGTCCGAAAGCGACCTGCCGGCCCATCTGCAGCAGGAACTCAGGGCTCTCGGGCTGCTCTGAGCGGGCGTTCCGGGGCTCGGAAAAGAAATTCACGGAAGTGCAAAAAAGCTCTTGCGTGCCCCGGATCACCCCCCTATAAACCGCTCCACCGACGGCGACGCCGCGGCGACGAACTCGAAAGAGGGCGACGCAGCGGAGAGCAGCCAAAAGAAGGTTGCAAAAGCCGGGTCGGTAAC
>NZ_JASATH010000013.1:0-69085 GCF_038440215.1 Inquilinus sp. OTU3971
CTGCTCGGCGCGCGGCTGCCGCGGCCGATCCCGGACGAAGAGGAACTGACCATCGAGTTCCGGCCCGGCGCGGTCAGCAGCCCGCTCACACGTCATCCACTGGCCAAAAGGAGAACCGCAACCCTGCTCAATCACGATCACTCGGTGGGTCAATTCTTTTGCGATGTCGTCGAACTCTAGGACACAGGGGAGAGTGACATGATCATTCGTCGACTGTCCGACGTGAAGACCGTGGAATGGGGCAATGGCCTCAGCCGCCGGTTTCTGCTGAATGCCGACGGGATGGGATACTCGCTCACGGACACCGTGGTGCGGGCCGGAACGCGGTCGCTGCTCGAATACCGCAACCATCTCGAGGCCTGCTACTGCATCGAGGGACGGGGCATGGTCGAGGATCTCGACGGCACCCTCCATCCGATCGAGCCCGGCGTGATGTACGCGCTCGACCGGCACGATGCGCACTACCTGATCGCGGATCCGAACGAGGATCTGCGCCTGGTCTGTGTGTTCTCGCCGGCGCTGCAGGGGGATGAGCGCCACAGCTTGGCGGGGGAAGTCTCGTCGCACTACTAGCGCCGGGGCATCCGTCTGCGCGCCGGTCTTCGGGGGAGGGCGCGCAGCGGCACGGGCGTCCGGGACCGTGGGGGGCTCGGTCCCGGACGTCCAGCGCCGGCCGGGCCGGTGCTTCGGGGGGAGAGGGAGCATGATCGCTTGGACCGAGGACCAGCTCAGGCTGCGCGACGCGTTGCGGCGCTGGCATGAGCGCCTGAGCGCCGATCACATCGAGCTCGACCGGCGCGCCGTGTTTCCGGACGCGCTCTGGCGGCTGGTCTGCGAGAGCGGCCTGCTGCGGGTGCCTTTCGACGAGCGGTGGGGCGGGCTGGGCCAGGACCTCCTGACCACCATGTCCCTGCTGGAGGATCTCGGCCATGGCTGCCGGAACGGCGGGCTGATCTTCTCGATCTGCACCCATCTGTGCAGCACCGGCGTGCCGATCCAGCGCTTCGGGTCCACGGCGCTGAAGGACCGCTACATGGCGGGTCTGTGCGACGGGGCCACGATCGGCGCGCACGCGATCACCGAGCCGGGCAGCGGTTCGGATGCGCTGAGCATGCGCACCACCGCGCGGCTTTCGGCCGATGGCGACGGCTACGTCATCAACGGCAGCAAGACCTTCGTCAGCAACGGCCCGGTGGCCGACCTGTTCGTCGTCTATGTGCGCACCGAGCCGAAGCATGGGGCGCTGGGCGTCACCGCCTTCGTCATCGAGCGCGGCACCCCGGGCTTCAGCATCGGCCGGCCGATCGAGAAGATGGGGCTCAGGACCTCGCCGCTGTGCGAGCTGTTCTTCGACGATTGCCGGGTCCCGAAATTCAGCGTCCTCGGCGGCCCCGGGCTGGGCTTCTCCATCCTCGATCATGTGATGAAGTGGGAGATCCTCTGCTCCTTCATCGTCAATGTCGGCGAGATGCGATACCGGTTCGAGCGCTGCGTCGACTATGCCAAGACGCGCCGCCAGTTCGACCGGCCGATCGGGTCGTTCCAATCCGTCGCCAACAAGATCGTCGACATGCTGATGCGGCTGGAGACATCGCGGATCTGGCTGTACCAGACCGCCCGCCGGTTTCTGAACGACGAGAACGTCACGACCGACATTTCGATCGCCAAGCTGCTGGCCAGCGAAGGCAATGTCGCGTCGGCGATGGACGCGGTCCAGATCTTCGGCGGCAACGGCTACATGACCGAGTTCGGGCTGGAGAAAGACCTCAGGAACGCCGTCGCCGGCACGATCTATTCCGGCACATCGGAAATCCAGCGCGACCGCATCGCCAAGATGCTCGGCCTCTGATCGATTGCCGTTCACGCATCGATACCGGCATTCGCAAACATCAGCCGGAACAGAGTTCTTCAACGAAGCCGAATTGTTACCGGAAATAACACTTTGTTACACGCCAATCTGCTCTAATCCACCCATGCATTGCACTCCAACCAATGGAGATCTCATGTCGTACCGACTGGCAGCCGAACAGGGATCGGCCTTGGGAGTAAAGACCAGGGCCGGTCGTGCGCTGAATACCCAACGCCAGCCCAGTGAACTTCAGCGGGGGCTGCCGCAGGAATACATCGCGGACTTCGTCAACGTCGCCAAATCCTACCGGTCGGGAAGCGTGATCGTCCCGGCGCTGCGCGGCATCTCCTGCCGCATCCCGATCGGCGAGACGACCTATGTCGTCGGGCCTTCGGGCAGCGGCAAGACGACCTTCCTGAACCTGCTGGGCGTGATCGACAAGCCCGACACCGGGTCGATCACGATCATGGGCACCGATGTCGGCGGCCTGTCGGACGGCGCCGCCGCGGATTTCCGGTCCCGCAGCATCGGCTACATCTTCCAGCATTTCAGCCTGATCCCCGTTCTCTCCGCCAAGGAGAACGTCGAATACACGCTGCTGCGGCGCCGCCTGCCGCGGATGGAGCGCGAGGACCGGGCGGAGAAGTATCTCCGCGCCGTCGGGCTGCAGGACATGCTCGACCGCCGGCCCGGCGCGCTCAGCGGTGGCCAGCAGCAACGCGTCGCGATCGCCCGCGCCCTGGCCGGCGAGCCCGCCATGATCATCGCCGACGAGCCGACGGCGAACCTGGACTCGCGGACCTCGCGCGAGATCGTCGAGCTGATGGCCCGCATCCAGCAGGACTGCAACACGACCTTCGTCTTCTGCACCCACGACATGGAGCTGATCCGGGGGCACGGCAACCTGCTCCACATCGTCGACGGGCAGATCGAGCATTCGGAGAAATCGCCATGATCTGGCAAGTCGCGACGCGGAACCTGTTCCGCAACCGCCGGCGGTCGCTGATGACCGTCCTGGCCATCGCCATCAGCGGCATGGCGATGCTGCTGTTCGGCGGCTTCGTCACCTCGATCTGGTTCGGCCTGCAGACCTCGATCGTGCAGGAGCAGGGCCATATCCAGATCTTCAAGCGCGGCTACATGGAATACGGGGCCGCCGATCCGGACGCCTACACCATCGACGACTACGAGGCGGTGCAGCACGCCATCCGCGACAATCCCGGGCTCAGCCGGCAGATCGCGGTGATCACGCCGCAGATCGCGCTGGGCGGCATCGCCGGCAACAGTCGCGAGGACAACAGCAAGACCTTCATCGGCAAGGGGGTGATCCCGTCCGACTTCAACCAGATGCGGACCTGGGACAGCTGGCAGCTGGGGCTGCGGCAACCCGCCGTCGATCTGGCCGCCGCCGATGTCGACGGCGCGATCGTTGGTGTCGGCATGGCCCGCATGATCGGGCTCTGCGACGAGCTGAAGGTGGCGGCCTGCCAGGATCCGCCGGCCCATCCGGCGGCCGGGGGCGGGGAGACCGCGGATTTCTCGGAGCTGGTCCAGCCGGTCGCCGACGCGGCGAACGCCGCCGGGGCCGCCGGCGAGACCCGGCCGCGCCTCGACCTGCTGGCCGCGACCTCCGCCGGCGCGCCCAACATCGTCAGCGTCTTCGTCAACAGCGCCATGGCGCAGCCGATCCGCGCGGTCGACAACGCCATGGTCATGCTGCATTTCGACCAGGCCCGCACCCTGCTCTACGGCAGCGACAGGAAGGCGACCTCGCTGGTCATCCAAGCCTTCGATCCGGAGACGGTCGGCGCCCTGCGGTCCCAGCTGCAGACCCATCTCAAGGACGCCGGCTTCGATCTCGAGGTCCTGACCTTCGACGAGGTCGATCCGACCTTCCCGCGGATCTTCGGCATGTTCTCGGTGATCTTCGGCGCGGTCGCGCTTGTCCTGACCATCGTCATCGTCTTCACCATCATCAACACCGTCACGATGACGGTGATGGAGCGGATCAACGAGGTCGGGACGATCCGGGCGCTTGGCCTGCGCCGGGGCAGCGTGTTCCGCCAGTTCCTGACCGAGAGCTTCCTCCTCGGCCTGGTCGGGGCGCTGCTGTCGCTGTTGCTGGGCGTCGCCGTGGCCGCGCTGCTGAACCAGGCCGGCATCCAGTGGACGCCGCCCAGCAACGCCACGCCGATGACGATCCACCTGATGGTGACAGAGAACCCGATCCTGATGGCCGGGACGGTGGCCTTCCTGGCGCTGGTGACGGTCGCGGCCTCGATCCTGCCCGCGTCCAACGCCGTGCGCATCCCGATCGTCCGGGCCCTGCATCACGCCTGAGGAAAGGAGAACAGCAGATGAACGCTCGATCGAAGTGGACAGCCCTTGCGGGCCTGGCGGTCTTCGCCGCCCTGCTCGCCGCCGGACCGGCAGAGGCCGGGGCGGACGCGGTCGCGCTGCTGTCGCGCGCCGACGCGATCCGCAACCCGCAGACATCCTTCATCGTCGATGTCGATCTGGTGGCCTATGAGAAGGGGCGCAAGACCGACAGCACGACGGTGACGACGCATTCCCGCAAGGACTCGAACAACGGCCAATTCCTGAGCCTCGTCTACATCGAGCAGCCGAACCGGGACGAAGGCAAGATCATCCTGCGCAACGGCAACCTGCTGTGGTTCTTCGACCCGGCGTCGAAGGCCAGCGTCCGGCTGTCGCCGCGGCAACGCCTGGTCGGCAACGCCTCCAACGGCGACGTCGTGACCGCCAACTTCGCCCTCGACTATCAGGTCGAGCTGATCGGCGAGGAGGAGGTCATGGACGGCGACCGCCGGATGACGCCGGCCTACCGGCTGCACCTGACGTCGGAGAGCGACATCACGCCCTACAACGCCATCGATCTGTGGGTCGACAAGACGACCTCCCGGCCGGTGAAGGGGGAGTTCTTCACCCAGAGCGGGCGGCTGCTGAAGGCGGCCTGGTATCGCGGCTGGCGGCCGGTGCTCGGGGAGACGCGGCCGACCGAGGTGGTGATCGCCGACGGCTTCGATCCGCAGAACGTCACGCTGATGCGGATGTCCAACTTCCGGACGCAGGACCTGCCGCAATCCTGGTTCAGCAACAGCTGGCTGCCGAGCTTCCGGAAGCCGTGACCCGCCATGGCCCCTCTCCGTACCCTCTGCCTGGCCGCGATCCTCGGCGCCGGGACGGCAGCGCCGGCCGCAGGCCAGGTAGAGCCACCGGTCCTGCCGGAGGTGCCGGAGATTCCGGCCGGGGCGGATACGGGAGAGGGCACGGCGTCGCCGCCCACGGGCCAGGCCGGCCCACCGATCCTGCCGGACCTACAGGAATTTCCGGCCGGCGCCGAGGGGCCGGAGGGCGACGACTCCGAGGGCGGGGCGGGCCGCGGCGGGCCGTTCCAGTTCAAGGTCGCCTCGACCGGCTTCTTCACCTCGTACCGCGATCCGGTGGTACCGGTGGGGCCGCCGGGGCCGGAATGGGCAGATCGATTGGATCTCAGAATGTACGGGCATCCGTCTCTCAGTGACCGCGTCGGGCTCCTGGCCAATCTCCGGCTGCGCACGCGCTTCGCCGACGGCGAGGACTACGAGCTCGACGAGGACAGCCATCTCGACGTCCAGGAGCTCGCCTTCGACGTGAAGGCCACGGACTGGCTCAACCTCGAAGCCGGCCGGATCAACATCCGCAGCGGCGTCGCCACCGGCTTCAACCCGACCGACTGGTTCAAGGTCGACAGCCTGGTCGTGGCCGACACCTTCGACACGATGGATCGGCGCGAGGACCGGCTGGGCACCGTGGTCGCCCAGGGCATCTGGCACAATGACGACCTGGTCCTGGCGCTGGGCTACCGGCCCGAATTCGACACCGAGCCGGACCATTGGCTGACGGACGGCAAGGTCATGGGGCTTGGCCTCGACCGCACCAATGCCGACACCGCCGTCTTCGCCAAGCTGACTCCGCTCGGCTCGACCAACCTGTCGACGACCTTCCATCTGTTCTACGAGCCGGACCAGCCGGGCGCCGGCGTCGAGCTCAGCATGGCGGTGTCGGAGACGGTGGTGCTGTTCGGCGAGTGGTCCGCCCAGTACCGCTACAACCTGGTCGACGAGAGCAGCCGGTGGACGCCGCTGCCGGACGGGGTGCGCCGCGCGCTGGGGGGCAGCGGGCATCGCAGCCTGCAGAACCAGCTGGCGGTCGGCGCCACCTGGTCGCTGCCCTTCGACTGGGTCGGCAACGAGGACGTGACGCTGACGGCCGAATACCATTTCAACCAGGCGGGCCTGTCCGCCGGCGAGCTGGCGGAATGGTTCGATGCGGGACGCTCGGGCGCGGCCAGCCCATCGGCGCTGTGGGCGGTGCGCAGCAACGCCTCCCGGCGGCAGGAGCCGCTGACGGAGCACCAGCTGTTCTTCCGCTTCGCCTGGACGGACCTGTGGGATGACGCGGATCTCAGCGCGATCGCCTTCGTCTCGCCACAGGATGGCAGCGCGCTGATCCAGGCCGACCTCGACGTCGACGTTCTGGACGCACTGCAGCTGGGAGTTTCGACCTATGTCGCGACGGGCGGGAACGAGAGCGTGTTCGGCAGCCAGCCGTCCCAGTTCGGTGCCAAGCTGTCGCTTACCTATGTGTTCTGAGGCGGGCGATGCGCGATCATCCCGGGCACGCCACACGGTTGATAACCTTCGGCCCTGTTTCGGCTATGATTTCGGCTGCAATCGCGACAAGAGGAGCCGGCCATGAAGGTTCTGCTGATCGACGATGATCTCGAGCTCGCGCGTGCAATGCAGCCCGTCCTGAAGACCTACAGCATCGACCTCGATGCCGCGCAGCGGCCCGAGGACGGGCTCCAGAAGCTGAAGAAAAATTCCTATGACCTGCTGCTGCTGGACATCATGCTGCCGAAGATCAACGGCTTCGACGTCTGCCGCCACGTCCGGGCGTCGGCGGGCGTCTACAAGCACATCCCGATCATCATGCTGACGGCGCGGACCGACCTGACCGACCTGGTCGTGGGGCTCGAGACCGGCGCCGACGACTATGTCACCAAGCCGTTCGAGCCGCGGGAACTGGTGGCCCGGATCCATGCCGTCCGGCGCCGCTTCGGCGTGCCGGAGAACGAGCCGGGCGGCGAGCACGAGCGCCGGGAGGCGTCGTTCTGCTTCCAGATCGACGGCACCCATCTGGTGGTCGATCGGGTGAACGCCCGGGTCTATGTCGGGCGGGCGAATGTGCCGCTGACATCGATGGAATTCGACCTGCTGGTCCTGCTGTGCAAGGAGGCCGGGCGGATCCTAAACCGGGACGACCTGATCTTCGCCCTGCAGGGCGTGAACCGGATCTACTCGCGCAGCATCGACGCCATGATCTACCGCCTTCGCCACAAGCTGCGATCCGTCAACTCCGATGTGGATTTCATCCGCACCGTGCGGGGCCGCGGCTACAGCCTGATCGGGCAGCGGGTGGTCAACGATATGGCCGGCGCATGACGATCGCGGCAACAAGCGGCGGCCTGATCTCCCGGCTGGCCTCCCGGTCGGTGTTCATGTCGCTTCTGGCGAACACGCTGATCTCGACGCTGATCGTGGCCGTGGTCGCGATCGCATGCCTGCAGCGCGTCGCCGACGAGCATCCGCGGCGCTACCTGTCCAAGGCGCTGTTCAACTACTTCATCAACACCCAGGACGTTGCGACGCTGCGCAACAGCCATATCGACGGCAACATCTTCGAGGTCTACCCGCTCGACAACCTGCCGAAGGATTCGGGCATCCCGTTCGACGAGCTCCTGGCGATGATCCGCAACGATCACGACGGGATCGCGATCACGACCTACAAGAACCGCTATATCGCCGCGGCGCTGAAGGACGACAAGATCGTCGTCCTGCCCCAGTTCGGCGAGCCGCTGTCGCAGCAGGCGATGACCCTGGTAGCGATCGTGCTGCTGACCATCATCTGCGTGCTCATCGTGAACTACTTCGCGATCCGGTACCTGACCGCGCCGTTCCAGGTGTTCAAGCGCGTCGTCCGCAACGTCGATTCGGGGAACCTGTCGTTCCGGGTGCCGATCGCCAAGACCTATGGCGAGTTCCGCGACCTGGCCAACAGCTTCAACGGGATGCTCGAACGGCTGGACCACGTCAACACCGCCCGCAAGCACATGCTGCTGGCGATCCCGCATGAGGTCCGGACGCCGCTGGCGCGGCTTAAGGTGCGCAAGGACCTGATCGAGGACGACAAGCTCCGCAACGAGATCTCCCGCGACATCGACAATGTCGGCGATCTGCTGGACGCGATCCTGGAGACCGAGCGGCACCAGAACAAGGAAGGCAAGATCGTCAGGTCCGAGATCGCCCTCAAGCCCTTCTTCCGCAACGCGATCTCGGAATGCTATCGCCAGCATCGGGGTCTGCAGGTGGAGCGGCGGCTGCAGCTCGACATGCGGACGGCGCACACGAAGTTCTATGCCGACGCCTTCGGCATGACCCTGGTGATCAAGAACCTGGTGTCCAACGCCGTCCGGTATGGCCTGAATCAGCCGATCCGCGTGGTGGTGGCGGATGGCGAGGAGCCGACGAATTCGCTCGTCATCTCGGTGGCCGATCAGGGCACCGGCATCCCTGCCGAAAAGATCCCCTTCATCACCGAGCCGTTCTGGAGGCTGGATGAATCGCGCCAGCGCGACTCCGGCGGCTACGGCCTCGGCCTCTATCTCTGCGACACCATCGTCAAAGGGCATGAAGGGAATCTGAAGATCCTCAGCCGACCCGGGGAAGGGACGACCGTGATGGTGACCCTCCCCGGGGCCCTCATCTCCGAGCAGAAGTAGAGGCGACCATGGCGCTCGCAGGACCGTCGACCGGCCCAACGGATTTCCTGGACTACCATTCGCCCGAGGTGCAGGGCTTCGTCGGCCGGGTGCTGGGCGAGGGCGACGGGTCGCAGCGGGACAGGGCCGTCAAGCTCTACTACGCCGTTCGCGACGGCATCTTCTACGAGATCTACAACGCGGATCTGTCGCGTCAGGGCCTGCGGGCCAGCGCGGTGATCCGGTCCGGCAGCGGCCTGTGCATCCACAAATCCATCGTCTATGCCGCCGCGGTGCGATCGATCGGCATTCCCAGCCGTCTGGTCCTCACGGATGCCAGAAATCATGTGACCTCGGACCGGCTGCGCCTGTTCGTCGGCGGCGATGTCTTCCACTACCACTGCTTCGTCTCGATCCAGCTCGAGGGCAGGTGGCTTCGGGCCACGCCGGTGTTCAACCAGAGGCTGTGCCAGCTCTACGGCATCCGGGCGCTGGAGTTCGACGGCCGGAGCGACAGCCTGCACCACCCCTTCGACGCGCAGGGCCGGAAATACATGGAGTTCGTGCGCGAACACGGGGAGTTCGACGATCTGCCCTACGACCAGGTGATCGCGGGCCTGCGGCAGGCGCATCCCAACCTGTTCGCGGGCGGTCACCGGTTCCGGACGGGCTCGCTGGCGGCCGATCTGGCCGAGCACTGAGCCGACTCATCGCACGCATCGGCCCCGGGACGCGATTGGCTGACCGGGCCGGGGGAGAAGGAGGGCGACATGGCGGGCGTATCGTCGATCGAGGGCGCGAGGGCCGCCGACACCATGCCCGAGCCGGGCACCCCGATCAGCCTTCGGATCGTGGTCCATCCGCGGCCGGAGCGCCTCGCGGAGTGCCGCCAGGCGCTGGCGGCGATGCTCGCGGCCGCCCGGGCCGCTGCCGGGTGCCGGCTGGCGATGCCGGTCTGGCAATCGGCCGGCCCGGCCTGGGCCGGCTGTGCCGTGATCCGGTTCGACAGCCGGAGCGCCTATCGGCTGTGGTGCCGGTCGGAGGCGTGGCGGTGCTGGCTGAACGCCCGGGCCGGTCTGGAGGATGCGCCGGCGGCGCCGGAGATCGTCGGGAGCGACGACGATGTCGAGCTCGTGCTGCCGCAGCGCCGGCCGGCGCCGCCACCCCGGCACAAGATGGCGGTCGTGATGATGGTCAGCGTCTATCCCACCATCACGCTGCTGCTCTGGCTGCTGTCGCCGCTCGTCGAATCCTATCCCCTGCCGATGCGGACCTTGATCCTGTCGGTGGTGATGGTGCCCCTCATGGTCTGGTTCATCGTCCCATGGGTCACGCGGCGGTTCGCCGGATGGCTGGCCGCCTCGCGCGGCGCGGGCCGCCTTCGGCCGGGCGCCGCAGGGCCGGGGTGACCGGATCGCGCGGGGCGGAGGCGATGCAGGGAGGTCGGCGATGATCGGCGTGAGATCGGCGGAACGGTCCGCGACGGATGGCAGTGCAGCGGGCGTTCGGGCCGGTGCGGGCGTCTGGCTGGTGTTCGCGGCCACGCTGCTGGCCGGGACCATGGCCGGCTTCTTCTGGTCGTTCTCCATCGTGGTGATGCCGGGGCTGGCCGCGCTGGACCCGCTGGACGCGATGGCGGCGATGCAGGCCATCAATGCCGCCGTGCGCAATGCGGTCTTCGGCCTGGTCTTCGCCGGGGCGATCGTGAGCTGCCTGGCGGTCCTTGTCCTGGCCGCGATCCACCGTCGCGGCGCCTGGTCCTGGCTCGCCCTTGCCGGCGCCGCGGTCTACGTCGCCGGAGCGGCCGGCACGACCGTCGGCTTCAACGTCCCGCTCAACCGCATGCTCGAACCCCTCGATCCGCGCCTGGCGGAGAATGCGCCGGTGATGCTGGGCTATCTCGAGGACTGGACGCGCTGGAACCATGTCCGCACCTTGGCCAGCCTCGCCGCCTTCATCCTGTTCTCGGCCGCCCTGGTGGCCGCGGCGACAGGGCGGGGCGGCCGGGCCAGCGGTCGATGAGGGCGGGCCATCAACCGGAGGATGGATGCGATGCAGTCACCCCGACGCCTTGTCCTTGGCATCTCCGGCGCCAGCGGCGTGGTCTACGCCGTCCGGCTGCTGGAGATCCTGCGCGAGCTTGCGGTCGAGACGCATCTGGTGATCTCCCGCGCCGGAGAGATGACCGCGGTCCATGAGAGCGTGCTGCCGGTCAGGGACATCCGCGCCCTGGCGAGCATGTCGTATGCCGTCAACGATGTCGGAGCCGCCATAGCGTCGGGCTCGTTCCGGACCATGGGCATGATCGTGGCGCCATGCTCGATGAAGTCGCTGGCGGAGATCGCCTTCGGCAACACCTCCAACCTGCTCACCCGCGCGGCCGACGTCTGCCTGAAGGAGCGGCGCCGGCTGGTCCTGATGGCCCGCGAGACGCCGCTGCATCTGGGCCATCTGCGGGCGATGACGGCCGTCACCGAGGCAGGCGGGATCATCTTCCCGCCCGTGCCTGCCTTCTATGCCAGGCCGCTCTCGATCGACGACATCGTCGATCATACCGTCGGCAGGCTTCTCGACCTGTTCGATCTCGATGCCGGACTCGTGAACCGCTGGACGGGTCTCGAGGTCGCAGAGCGAAAACGGCAGATGGGCATCGTCGCCTCGACCGGACGAGGGTGATCCCCGCCAGCGTGACCGCGCGGCAGAACCTGATGCAGCTGACCTGGGAGGGGGCTGCCCGGATGTACCCGGACCGGAGCTGATCGAACAGTTCAGCCCGCTGCGGGGCTGCTGGATTGCGATTCTGGCGGACTGGGGGGCGACACCATTGACGTCGTCACCTCGGCGCTTGTCCTCAACTTCATCACCGACCGGCCGGCGGTGCTGGCCGAGATGCAGCGGGTGCTGCGGCCGGGCGGGCTGCTGGGCTTCTATGTCTGGGACTATCCCGGCGGTGGGATCGGCTTCATCGACGCCTTCTGGAAGGCGGCCGCCGACATCGACCCGCGCGCCGCCGCCCTGGATAAAAGCCGCCGGTTTCCCTTCTGCACCCGGTCCGGGCTGCTGACGCTGTGCCGCGCGGCCGGCCTCCGCGCTCCGGTCATCGAGCCGATCGAGACCCAGATCGTGTTCCAACAGGAAGGCGTCATCCAGCGCCCGGGTGTAGCTTCGAAGGTAACGGCATCCTCCGTGGCGGCGCTGGCGCGGATGTGATCGACGGCGGCATCGGCACCGACCTCGTCACCTATTTCGGGGCCGGCGTCGCGGCAACGGTCGACCTGACCACCGGCATGGCAACCAGGCGTTCGGCTTCATCGGCACCGGCGCCATCGCGCTGGCGGTCTCGGACTTCGCGTTGGAACCGCGCGGCACCGCCATGGCGCGGATGGCGCCAGACGTCGAATAGATCCGGATTGCTGCTGGACCCTGACGATGTGGTTGTCCTCGCCGACCCGGCGAAAGACCGGGGACCGAGGACGGGGAGGGAAGGGCATCGCGATGCAACTGAAGCGCGGAACCGCCAATCTCGAAATCCACCGGATTCAGCTATCGCCCGGCGGATTTTCCATCTCTCGCAACTACCCTGTGGGGTTTTTACGAATCATCTTGCGACAATCTGGGCGATAGCAGAAATAAGAGGATAAATATCCTATATTGGATTCGTGGCATCTGTGTTTGTGATATAATATTTCCACGAAATACGGCTTTATGCTTTCTTCCAATATTAGAATACTCCCTTCTAAGATCTGTTAGTCTGACAGAGATTTGTGGAAAATCGAAAGGATATATCAAATTTCTGTCGCAGCCTTTGAGTGCGGCCGCCAACAATGGAGATCTGGATCGAGGCGTCCATTCTTTCGACTACGTGACAGCCTGATCCATACAAATAAATGTAAATCCTCGATAAGAGTTTTGCCGATTTCTATTGACCCATGCGCGGCTCGAAAGCATCCTGCGCCAAGACACATGTCCTGCCGTCTGCACGGCTCGGCTGCGGGGTCGCCGCCGCGGGATCCGCCAGATGGTCAGGGATACCGGTAATTCGAGATCGTCCGCTTTTTGCATTTTTCACAAGGAGATTGAGAATGTCCCCGACTGCGACTGAAAAGACCGCCGCGCCGGCTGCTTCGATCCTCGAAGAGGCGCCGCCGCAGAATGAGTTGCTGAACACGGCGAGAGTCGCCGGCGAGATCCTCGTCCCGGGCGCAAGCCAGTTGATCGCCGGCAACGTCGCCAGCGGCGTCGGGCATTTCCTGGCCAACGGCGTCGCGCTCGCGGTGCTCGCCCCGACGATGCCTGTGCTGGCTGCGCTGGCCGTGATCGGCATCCGGGCGAATTCGTACAGCATGAGCACCAGAGGGGCGGCCCTCTGGAAGAGGTAAGCAGGATCGAGTTGGACCTCGCCTGCGCCGTGATACGTCGCGTTTCCGCCTGAAGGGCAACGATCCGGCAGGAGTGCCTGCCCGGCAATTCCGCCGGATCGTCATTGCCGATCGCCGTGATATGCGACGGGCCCGGTGACCCCAATCCTGCGATCTCCCCCGCGGAGTCGTGCAACCGAATAGTTTCCGGCTCCCGGTGCTGTCCAGCGCTCGGATTGCCGTTGCTTTAGCCTTGCTCTGAAGCATCCGCGGGGTCGCTCTGCGGCATGTCGGAACTCGGATTGTCCTGGAGCGACCAGGATTTCCGACGATAGGCGAATACTGCCCGAATTTCCGAATACTGCCCGAATTTGTGGAAGCTGCAGTGATATCTCGCAAGCAGACTGCTGAATCTCAGCTAGACGATGATGGCAGGGCCCCCGCCTCAGACCGGATGCGAGAGGACGGGAAGCCGCCCGGTGGCGCCGAGGGCATGGCCGATGCGCTCGACCAGCGCTACGCCGAGACGCTGAGACGGGCGTCGACCAAGATCAAGGATCTGCTGCGCGAGAACGCGTCCCTGAAACGGCGCGGCCCGATCGCCGTCATCGGCCTCGCCTGCCGCTTTCCCGGCGGGACCGGGACCCCGGACCAGTTCTGGGACCTCCTGGCCGAGGGCCGGGACGCCGTGGCCGACATCCCGTCGGCGCGGTGGGATCTGGAGCGCTGGTGGGATCCCGATCCGGAGGCTCCGGGCCGGATGTATGTGCGCAGCGGGGCCTTTCTCGACGACGTGAAGGGCTTCGACCCCGTCTTCTTCAGCATCACCCCCAAGGAGGCCGAGGCACTCGATCCGCAGCAGCGGCTGCTGCTCGAAGTCAGCTGGGAGGCATTCGAGGATGCGGGGCTCGATCCCCGGCGGCTGGCCGGCGGCCGGGTCGGGGTGTTCATCGGCCTGTCGAACTATGACTATATTCAGGCCCATATTCATTCGGGAGATGCTGCGCGGATCACGGCCTATTCGGGCAGCGGCGTGATGTTCAGCACCGCCGCCGGCCGGCTGTCCTACTTCTACGATTTCCATGGGCCTTGCCTGACGCTCGACACCGCCTGCTCATCCTCGCTGGTGGCGCTCGATGCCGCGATGAAGAGCCTGCGCAACGGCGAATGCGATGTGGCGCTCGTCGGCGGCGTCAGCCTGCTGCTGTCGCCGGACAGCACCGTCGCGCTGTGCAAGGTGAAGGCGCTGGCGGCCGACGGCCGCAGCCGGGCCTTCGACGACGCCGCCTCGGGCTATGGCCGGGGTGAAGGCTGCGGGCTCGTGGTTCTCAAGCGGCTGGAGGATGCCGAGCACGACAGCGACCGGATCCAGGCGGTGCTGGCGGGATCCGCGGTCAATCACGACGGCCGCAGCAACGGCCTGACCGCTCCCAACGGCGTCGCCCAGCAGGCGGTGATCCGAACCGCCCTGGCCGATGCGGGTCTGGAACCCGAAGCGATCGACTACATCGAGGCCCACGGCACCGGCACACCGCTGGGCGACCCGATCGAGTTCGAGGCGTTGCGGCAGGTGTTTGGCCCGCGCGCTCACGGGCAAGAGCTGCTGCTGGGCTCGGTCAAGTCCAACATCGGCCATACCGAGGCCGCCGCCGGCATCGCCGGCGTGATCAAGGTCATCCTGGCGCTGCAGCATCGGCGGCTGCCGGCGAGCCTGCATTTCGCCACGCCGAATCGGCACATCGATTGGGCGGCGGCGCCGATCCGGGTGACCCGCGATGCGGTCGACTGGCCCGGTCGCGACCAGCCGCGCGCGGCAGGGGTCAGCTCCTTCGGGCTGAGCGGCACCAACGCCCATGTCGTCGTCGTCGAATCGCCGCCGGTCGGGCAACCCGCATCGGTGGAGGAGCCGCGGCCGATCCACATCCTGCCGCTGTCGGCAGCCACAGCCCCGGCTCTGCGCGACCTGGCCGATCACTGGCACCGACATCTCGAGACTGCCGACCCGTCGACGGTCGCCGATCTTTGCTTCACGGCCGGGACGAGGCCGACGCTGCGCGAGCGGCTGGCGGTGACGGGCGCCACCGCGGCGGAGCTCGCGGCAGCCCTCGCCACGGTGCCGACCGACGTCGACGCACCGGGCCGCCGCCGGCAGGGGGGCAAGGGGCCGGTGTTCCTCTTCACCGGCCAGGGCTCCCAGAATGTCGGCATGGGCCGGGCGCTCTATCGCTCGCACCCGGTGTTCCGGGCCGCCTTCGACCGCTGTGCGGCCGCGCTGGGCGACACCCTCGGCCGACCGCTCGTCGATATCGTCATGGCGCCCGAGACGACGGCGGCGGCGCTGGCCGCGACAGCGGTTGCCCAGCCCGCGCTCTATGCCCTGCAATGGGCGCTGACCGAATTGTGGGCGAGCTGGGGCGTCAGGCCGGCCGCGGTCCTCGGCCACAGCATCGGCGAATACGCCGCCGCGGCGGCTGCGGGGATCCTTGACCCCGAGGCGGGCCTGCGGCTGGCCGCCGAACGGGGCCGGAGGATGCAGCAGCTCCCGGCCGGCGGCGCCATGGCTGCGGTCTTCGCCTCTGTCGACGCGGTCGCCCCGGCCCTGGGCAAGGCCGGCGGCCGGGTCGTCGTGGCGGCGATCAACGAGGCCGATGTCGTCACCCTGTCCGGCGAGGCGCCGGCGCTGCAGGCGGTCCTGGCCGATCTCGCCGGGCGGGGGATCGAGGCCCGGCCGCTCGACGTGTCCCACGCCTTTCACTCGCCGCTTATGGCGCCGATGATGGCGGGGTTCGAGGCGGCCCTGGCCGACGAACCGTTCCGCCCGGCACGATTGCCCTTCTATTCGACGGTTTCGGGTGACGTCTGGCCGGCGCGCGAACGGCTGACCGCCGGATACTGGGCCGAGCAGATCCTCGCGCCGGTCCAATTCCATGCGGCGATCACGGCGCTTCGCCGTGACGGCTACGACACCTTCCTGGAGATCGGCCCCGGCGACACGCTCGCCGCCCTGGCGCGCGGCGGTCGGGGCGAGACCCCGGTGCTGGCGCTGAGCTCGCTGCGTCGCGGCGTCGACGATTGGCGGCAGATCGCGGCAACGGCGGCCAGGCTCTGGATGAGCGGCACCGAGATCGACTGGGCCGGGTTCGACACGCCCTGGCCGCGGCGCAAGACGGCAGCGCCGTCCTATCCCTTCCAGCGCCAGCCCTTTTGGCTGGAGGTCGGTCCGCTGCGACCGGCCATGAGTCCCGCAGAGGCGGCCCGGCCCGCGGTGGACACGATCACCCCGGCGGCCGAGGCCGCACCGATACGAGTTGAGGTGAGAGCGATGGACAGGCGTCCGCAAGTGACTTCCGACCTCGTGGCTGCACTGGCCGAGGTGAGCGGCTTCAGCCCCGCCGAGATCAGTCCTGCCGAGCGCCTGATGAACATGGGCCTCGATTCCCTGATGCTGCTGAAGCTCGGGCAGACCGTCGAGCGCGCCTATGGCGTCGAGCTGAAGATGAGCCAGCTGTTCGAAGAGCTGGGAACGCTCGACGATCTGGCGGCCTATGTCCTGCGCCATGGCACCGTCGCCGCGGCCGAAGCGCCGGCGGCCGCGGCGTCCCGGCCTGCGGCTGCGGTCACGGAGGCTGCACCGGCCCCGCATGTGCCGACGATCGCCCCGGCCGCCCTGGCGCCCGCCCCGTCGCCCATGGTCCCGGGTGCGGAGATACCGCTGCTGCAGCAGCAGCTGCACTATCTGGCGCAGATGGCGGCGCAGAATCTCCAGAGCATGACCGAGCTCACCCGCCAGCAGCTCGGCCTGACGGGGGCGGTCGCTCAGCCGGCCGCTGTCGCCTCGCACGCCTTCGCCGCGGGCGCCGGGATGGCCGTCCCGACGCCTCACCTCGCGGCTCCGATCGCCGTCGTCCCGGTGTCCGCGCCCGCCGCGCCCGAGACCGCCAAGATCCTGAAGTTGACTCCGCCCGCGCCCGAGGCCGCCAAGGCACCGAAGCCGGCTCCGGTGGCCGCGATCCGTGGGATAAACCTGGCCGGCGCCAGGCTGACGCCGGAACAGCAGGCCTTTGTCGAGGTCGTGGTCCGCGACCATGTGGCGCGCACCGGTAGCTCCAAGGCGCTGACCCAGGAGTCGCGCGCGGTCCTGGCCGACTGGAAGCACACGCTGTCGTTCTGGGGGCAGCTCAAGGAGGCGAAGTATCCGATCGTCTCCGCCCGCTCCGAAGGGCCGCGGTTCTGGGATCTCGACGGCAACGAATATGTCGACGTCGCCATGGGCATGGGCGTCCATTTCTTCGGCCACAAGCCGGGGTTCATCCAGGACGCCCTCGAGCGGCAGATGTCGGCGGGCCTGGAGCTCGGCACCCAGTCGCGGCTGACCGGTGCCGCCGCCCAGCTGTTCCACGAGCTGACCGGCAACGAGCGGGTGGCCTTCAGCAACACCGGCTCGGAAGCCGTCATGGTGGCGATCCGCCTCGCCCGCGCCGTGACCGGGCGGCCCAAGATCGTGATCTTCAAGAATTCCTACCACGGCATCTTCGACGGCGTGCTCGCGGTCGAGGACGACGGCGCCATCGTGCCCATCGGGCTCGGCACGCCGCAGGCCATGATCGCGGATGTGATGGTTCTCGAATACGGATCGGCGCGCGCGCTGGAGCTGATCCAGGCCCATGCCCATGAGCTTGCCGCCGTCCTGGTCGAGCCGGTGCAGAGCCGCAATCCGGATCTGCAGCCGCAGAGCTTCCTGAAGCGACTGCGCCGGATCGCGCGGTCGGCCGGCACGGCGCTGATCTTCGACGAGATGATCAACGGCTTCCGCATCCTGCCAGGCGGCGCCCAGGCGTGGTTCGGCATCGACGCCGACATCGCGGTGTACGGCAAGATCGTCGGCGGCGGCATGCCGATCGGCGTGATCGCCGGCAAGGCCAAATATCTCGACTACATCGACGGCGGCGCCTGGGCCTATGGCGACCGGTCCGGGCCGCAATCGGCGATGATCTATTTCGGCGGCACCTTCTGCCGCAATCCCGCGACCATGGCGACCACCCATGCGGCCCTGGCCCATATGAAGGCCACCGGGCCGGCGCTGCAGCAGGCGGTGACGGCGCGGACGACGGCCTTCTGCGACCGCCTCAATTACTGGTTCGAGCAGCAGCGGGTGCCGCTGCGCGCCAAGCATTTCTCATCGCAATGGCGGCTGGTGCCGCTGGGCGACAAGGACCTGCAGCCGATCGAGCTCGAGCTCCTCTATCTCCTGATGCTCGATCGTGGCGTCTATACCTGGGAGCGCCGGATCTCCTTCTTCTCAGAGGCGCATGGCGCGGCGGAGATCGACCATGTGTTCGACGTCGTCACCCGCAGCGTCCAGGACATCCGCACCGGCGGTTTCGCCTGGTCGATCGACGAATACCCGGACCCGCAATTCGCCGCCCCGTCCTCGGCGCAGCGGCGGCTCTACGCCCTGGACCAGCGTCCGGGCGTCCAGATGGCCTATCACCTGCCGCAGGCCTTCTGGATCGATGGACCGCTCGATCTCGACCGGCTCGACGATGCCTTCCGCACCATCATCCAGCGTCACGAGAGCCTGCGGACGAGCTTCGTGGTGCTGGATGGCGAGCTCGTCGTCAAGCGCTGGGCCGAGCCACGCTTCGAGATCGAACGGCTCACGGCGGACGAGGCCACGATCGACCGGACGGTCGCTGCCTTCTTGCGGCCGTTCGATCTGGCCGAGGCGCCGCTCATGCGGGTGGCGACGGTGTCGGTCCGGCCCGATCGCCACCTGCTGCTCACCGATGGGCACCACATCGCCGCCGACGGCCTGTCCTCCAATGTCATCGCCGCCGACCTGATGGCGCTCTATGAGGGACGCCCGATGGCGCCCGTCACCTACGACCTGCGCCGCTGCCTCAGCTTGGCCGATGCCGGCGCGGAGGGCGAGCGCGGTCAGGCGAACGCGGCCTTCTGGCAGGACCAGCTCGCGGGTGAGCTGCCGCTGCTGGAACTGCCGGCCGACCGGCCGCGCATGGCCGAGCCGGACTTCCAGGGCGACACGGTGGTGCTGACGCTGCCGGCAGAGACCACCCGGGGGCTGAGGGACCTCGGCCGCCAATCCGGCGCCTCGCTCTACATCGTCCTGCTGGCGGCATGGAGCACCCTGCTGCATCGCCTGACCGGACAGGGCGACATCCTGGTGGGCGGCGCGGCCTCCGGCCGGCAGCAGCGCGAGCTCGCCCAGGCGGTCGGCATGTTCGTCAACACCGTGGTGTTCCGCACGCGGCCCGCTTCGGACCAGCCGTTCCGCCGGCATCTCCAGGCCGTCGCCGCGACCTGCCTGGCCGTCTACGATCACCAGGACTATCCGTTCGAGGCGATCGCGGCCATCGACCGCAGCCGGCCGAAAGACCGCAACCCGGTCTTCGACACCATGCTGTCCTATGAGAATGCCAGCGATCGGACGTTCCGGATCGCGGAGCTTGCCTTCAGCCCGCATGAGATCGCGGTGCCGGCCGCGATGTTCGATCTCTTCCTCGAAGCGATCGAGGAGCATGAGGTTCTGACGCTGCGCTTCGGGTATGCGACGGCGCTGTTCGACCGCAGCACGGTCGAGCGCTGGGCGGCCGCCTTCGAGCGGATCGTGACAGGGGTGCTGAACGACCCCGACCGGCCGCTCGGCCGTCTCGACATCCTGGCACCCGCCGAGCGCGAGATCATCGCCCGGTTCAACGACACCGCCGCCGCCTATCCCGAGGCGGCGACCCTGCTCGACCTCTTCGCGGCTTCGGTGGCGCAGCATCCCGATCGCCCGGCCGTGGTCTTCGATGCGTTCGAGCTGTCCTACGCCGAGCTCGACCGGCGGGCCGAGCGACTGGCCGCGGCCTTGGCCGGACGGGTCGGGCCGGGCGGCTTCGTCGGCATCTTCCTCGAGCGATCCGAGGCGGTGGCGGTCGCCATTCTCGCCATCCTCAAGGCCGGTTGCGCCTATGTGCCGCTCGACGTGGCCTATCCACCCGACCTCGTCGACCACATGCTGACCGATGCGGGTTGCCGGGCGGTGCTGACCACCGCGGCGCTGGCGGAGCGGTTGCCGGCGGCACGACGCGGCCTCGCCCTCGACATCGCCGCCCCGGGCGAGGCGCAGCCGGTGCGGCTGGCGGGGGCGCGGCCCGAGGGCGTCGCCTATGTCATCTACACCTCAGGCTCGACGGGCCGGCCCAAGGGCTGCCTCGTCAGCCATCGCAACGTGGTGCGTCTGCTGGTCAACGACCGGCACGACTTCCGGTTCAGCGCCGACGATGTGTGGCTCTGCGCCCATTCCTTCTCGTTCGACTTCTCGGTCTGGGAGCTGTGGGGGGCATTGGCCTATGGCGGCCGGGTCGTGGTCGCGCGACAGGACGAGGCGCGCGATCCGAACGCCGTCCTGGACCTCATCCGCCGCCATCGGGTGACCGTCCTCAACCAGACGCCGGGCGCCTTCTACGGCCTGATCGAGGCGGAAGGTCGGCAGCCGGCGCATGATCTCGCCGACCATCTCCACACCGTCATCTTCGGCGGCGACCGGCTGGAGCCCACCTATCTCCAGCCCTGGGCGGCATTCTACCCGCCGCACCAGGTGGCGCTGGTCAACATGTACGGCATCACCGAGACCACCGTGCATGTCAGCTACTATCGGCTGACCGCCGCCGACATCGACGGGCCGCCGCAGCGCAGCCTGATCGGCCGGCCGCTGCCGGAGACCACGATCGCGGTGCTGAGCCCGCTGATGGAGCCCCAGCCCCTCGGGGTGTCGGGCGAGCTCTGGGTCGGCGGCAGCGGCGTGTGCGGCGGCTACCTCAACCGTCCCGAGCTCACCGCCGAACGCTTCGTCGAGCATCTCGGCCGGCGGCTGTACAAGACCGGCGACCTCGGCCGGCTGCGCGCCGACGGCGTGCTCGAATATCTCGGCCGCAACGATCATCAGGTGCAGGTCCGCGGCCATCGGGTCGAGATCGGCGCCGTGGAGCAGCAGCTTCTGAGCCATCCCGGGGTCGCCAAGGCGCTGGTGATCGACCGCGACGGACCCCAGGGCACCCGTGAACTGGTGGCATATGTGATCGGCACGGCCGAGCTGACAGCCGTCGGCCTGCGCCAGCATCTGGCCGAGGCGTTGCCCGACTACATGATCCCGAACCACTTCGTGGCCCTGGACGCGCTGCCGCTGACCGCGAACGGCAAGGTCGATCGGGCGGCGCTGCCGCCGCCGGAGCAGACGCGGCTGGCGCTGGGCAGCAGCTTCGTGGCACCGCAGGATCTCGTGGCGATCACGATCGCCCGAATCTGGCAGGAGGTCCTGGGCCTGGACCAGGTCGGCGTCGACGACAATTTCTTCGCGCTGGGCGGCGATTCGATCAAGGCCCTGCAGATCGTCAGCCGGCTGCATCGGGCCGGGGTGCGCCTCACGGCGGGCCAGATCTTCTCGGCCAGGACCGTCGCCCGCCTGGCCGCCCTGGTGGCTCCCGCGGCGCCCGTTGCCGAGCCGGCCGCGCGACGCGATCGGGCCGGGCTGACGCCGATCCAGCACTGGCTGGTGAGCGATCTCCGGCGCGACGTCGGTCATTTCAACAACACCGCCCTGCTGGCCAGCGCCGACCCGGTCGACGTGGAGGCCCTGCAGCGTGCGGTCGACGCGGTGGTGGCGCACCATGATGCCCTGCGCCTTGGGCTCGACCTTAAGGCGACGCCGCCGCGCCAGATCGTGGCGGCGTCCGTCACGGTGACGGTCGAGGTCGTCGCGTTCGGCAACGTCGCAGAGCTGACCGCCCATGCGACGACACTGCATCGCAGCTTCGATGTCACGCGGCCGCCGCTGCTGCGGGTTATGGTCTACCGGCTGCCGGACGGCGACCGGGTGCTGGTGCTGTGCCATCACTTGGTGGTCGACGGGCTGTCCTGGCGCATCCTGCTGGAGGATCTGACCGAGGCCTATGCGGCGGCGCGCGACGGTCGCGCGATTGCGCTGCCGCCGACCAGCCGGCCCTGGCTCGACTGGGTCGGGATTCTCGAGGCCCACGCCGGCAGCCCCGAGCTCCTGTCGGAACTGCCCTATTGGACCGCGGTCGACGCGACGCCGCTGCCCGCATGGCCTCAGGATTTCGAGGACCCCATCAATGAGACGGGCGATGCCCGCCGGGTCCGGTTCACCCTCGGCGAGCGGCAGACCCATGCACTTCTGACCGAAGCGCCGCGTCGCCACGGCGCCCAGATCAATGCGATCCTGCTGACCGCCGTGGCGCATGCCTGCCGCGAGTGCTTCGGCGTCGAGCGGATCCGGGTCAGGCTCGAAGGCCATGGCCGGGAAGAGATCGTTCCGGGCATCGACCTCAGCCGGACGATCGGCTGGTTCACCTCGATGTTTCCGGTGGTCCTGGACATCACCGGCGCCGCGGACCTCGCGGCCGAGCTGCAGCGCGTGGCCGTGGCCCTGGACCGGGTGCCGAACAAGGGCATCGGCTACGGCATCCTGCGCTATCTCACCGCCGACGGGGCCAAAGCCTTGCACGGGTTCGGCGGGGCGCCGGAGATCAGCGTCAATTATCTCGGCCAGTTCGATGCCGAGTCCGGCGGCGGCTTCAGCCTGTCCGACGAGAAGACGGGTCCGAATATGGGGCCGTCGGTGCCCCGCCAGGCGCTGATCGAGATCGAGGCGGCCGTGGTCGGCGGCCGGCTCACGATCGAGATCGGCTATGGCAGCCGGATCCATGCGCAGCCGACCATCGATCGGCTGACGGCGGCCCTGCAGGCAGCGCTCGTCGCCCTGGCCGGCGATGAAGGCGGAGCCGGGTTGCCGGACTCGGTGCTTGCCGTTCTGGGCGTCGACGAACGCATGGTCGAGGCGGTGCTACCACTGTCCTCCTTGCAGGAGGGCATGCGGTTCCATGTCCTGAGCGGCGACCGCGCCTCCTATTTCCAGCAATTCACCTATCGCCTGACCGGGGACCTCGATCTCGGCTGCTTCGACGCCAGCTGGCAGGCATTGGCCGCCCGCCATCAGTCGTTGCGGGCCGCGATCGTGGAGTTGCCCGACGGGCGGCCGGTCCAGGTGGTGCTGAGGCAACGCCCCCTGCCGGTCCTGGTCCGGGACATCAGCCATCTGCCGGCGGCCGAGCAGGCGGTGGCGCTGACCGCGATGACCGTCGACGACCGCGCCCGAGGCTTCGATCTGGCGCGTGACCCGCTGATGCGGCTGAGCGTGCTGCGTCTCGGCCCGCAGGATTTCGAGGTGCTGTGGACCACGCATCATATCGTCGTCGACGGCTGGTCGCTGGGGATCCTGCAGCAGGAGCTGATGGCGATCTACGGAGCCCTCGCCGATGGCGGAACGCAGAAGCTTCCCCCGGCGCCGCAATTCGCCCGCCATCTCGACTGGCTGGCGGCGCGCGACCCGCAGGCCGGCCGCAGCTATTGGCAGAAGGTCCTGGCGGATTGCCCGCCGCCGTCCACGCTGCCCGGGATCAATCCCGCGGGACGGCGCGCCGGCATCGCCGTGGACGAGTATCGCTTCGAGCTGGACCGGGCCGAGACCGCGAGGCTCAGGGGGCTGGCCGCGCGCCTCGAGGTCACGCTCAACACGCTCGTTCAAAGCCTCTGGTCGGTGCTGCTCTCGGGCTTCGCCGGCTCGGACGACGTCGTTTTCGGCGCGGTGGTCTCGGGCCGCCCGCCCGAGCTTCAGGGGGTCGAAGCGATCGTCGGGCTGTTCCTGCAGACGGTCCCTGTCCGCGTCAGGTTCGAACCTGACGACAGCTTCGCCACGCTGTGCCGCAGGGTCCAGCAGGCGGCCACCGAGGCCGAGCCCTTCCACCATCTGCCGCTGGCCGAGATGCAACGCCTGGGCGGGCTGCGCCGAACCCTGTTCGACCACGTGCTGGTGTTCGAGAACTACCCCCTCGGCGGCGACGCCGGCGGTCGCTTCCGCATCGGCGATGTCCGGGTCGCCGAGCACATGCATTACGACTTCAGCCTGGTGATCGATCCGGGCGAGGCGCTGCTGGCCACCTTCACCTTCAACCGCAACGTCATTTCGGCGGCCGAGTTCACCAGGATCGAGCGGGAAATCCGCGCCTTGGTCGCCGCCGTGCTGGCAGATCCCGACCAGCCGCTCGACCGGATCGACTTCGCCGCCGCCGAACCTCTGGCCATGGACCTGCCGGCGACGGCCCCCGGGACGGTCCTCGATCTGGTCGAGCGGCAGGTCGCCCTCGATCCGCAGCGCAGCGCGGTCGAGGAGGAGGGGAGGGGCGTCAGCTACGGAGCCCTCGATGCCCGCGCCAACGACCTCGCCCGAATCCTGAAGGCCCTCGGAGTCGGCCGAGGCGTGCCGGTGGCGCTCTATCTCCGCAACGGCATCGACTACGTGGCCAGCATTCTGGCGGTGCAGAAGGCGGGCGGCATCTTCGTCCCCCTGGACGTGGACTCGCCCAGCCGCCGCCTGGTCCAGCTGATGGCACGGGTCGCGCCGGCCGCGGTGGTGACCGACCTCGGGCTGCGCGACAGCCTCGGCGAAGCGCTGGGCGCCCTGCCTGACGGCCTGGTCGCCTGGGCGGCCGACGGCACGCTCCACCACGCCGCTGAAGGGGTCGAGGACCAGAGCCTCGCCGACCGGCCGCGGCCCGGCGACCCGATGTATGTGATGTTCACCTCGGGCTCGACCGGAGAGCCCAAGGCCATCCTCTCCAGCCATGAGGGGCTGCACCATTTCATTAGCTGGGAGCAGGCGGAGCTGGGCGTCGGCCCCGGCACGCGGGTCAGCAATCTCGCGCTGACCACCTTCGATGTCAGCCTGCGCGACATCTTCCTGCCCCTGGCGTCGGGCGGAACGATCTGCGTGCCACCGCTGGCCGCGCGACGGGACGCGGCGCTGCTCGCCGCTTGGCTGGACGAGGCGGCCGTGGAGGTCAGCCATGTCGTGCCGAGCTTGTTCCGCTCGACCCTGAAGGAGCTCGAGCAGAATCCGCGACCGCTGCCGCGGCTTCGGCATCTCCTGTTCGCCGGCGAGACGCTGTGGGGCAGTGACGTCGAACGGACCCGCCGGGTGCTCGGGCCTGATGTCGCCTTGCGCAATCTCTACGGCCCCTCCGAGACGACGCTCGCCAAATGCTGCATGACGATCGGCACAGCGCCATTCGACCCCGCCCGGGCGGTGCCGGTCGGCAGGCCGCTGCCGGGGGTCCAGGTGCTGGTGCTCAAGGAGGGCCGGCCGGCGTCGGCGGGGGCGCTGGGCGAGCTGCACATCGCGCTGCCCTTCCAGCCGCTCGGCTATTTCCGCGACGAATCCCGAACGGCGGAAAGCTTCATCGCGGCGCCGCCGGCCCTGGGGCTGGCGGGTCTGATGTACCGCACCGGGGATCTCGGCCGGGTCCTGGCCGATGGCACGATCGAGGTCTGCGGCCGGCTGGACGGCCAGGTCAAGGTCAACGGCGTCCGCATCGAGACGGCCGAGATCGAGAGCGCGGCCAGGGCCAGCGACGAGATCGACCAGGTCGTGGTGGTCGCCCATCGGCGGGCCGATGGCGACAGCGCGCTGGCCTGCTACTACACCGAAAAGCGCCCCCTCGATGAGAGCGTGTTGCGCGAACGTCTGGGACAAGTGCTGCCCCAGGCGATGGTGCCGCATTTCTTCCTGCGGCTGGACGCCTTCCCGCTGAACATCAACGGCAAGATCGACCGTCGCGCCCTGCCCAAGCCTGAGGAGCTGATCACCGACCGGATCCGCTACGAGGCGCCGGAGGGACCCGCCGAAGCCCGGATCGCGGCAATCTGGGCCGAGGTGCTGGGGCTCCCTCGCGTCGGCGCCAATTCGCCATTCTTCGAGATCGGCGGCGATTCGCTGCGGGCGATCCGGCTGCTGTCGCGGGTCAACCAGGCCTTCGAAGGCGACCTGTCGATCGCCGCGTTCTTCGAGCAGCCGACGGTGCGCGGCATGGCTGCGGCCCTGAGCGGCGTCTCCGTTGCCGCAGAAGGGCGGATACAAGCGGTGGCGCCGGCCGCGGTCTATCCTCTGTCTCATGCCCAGCGCCGGCTCTGGGTCCTGGACCAGTTCGGCGGCAACCCGGCGGCCTACACCCTGCCGGCGGCCTATCTGCTGGACGGGCCGCTGGATGCCGCGGCGTTGATCGGCGCCTTCGAGGCCCTGGTGGCGCGGCATGACGCGCTGCGGACAGTCTTCGTCGAGGTCGACGGCGAGCCGTACCAGACGATCCTGGCCGATGCCGGCTTCCGGGTGGAGTGCATCGATCTCTCCCACGAACCCGACCCGGCGGCGGCCGCGCGAGATCTCGCCGGTCGCCATGCCGCCCATCGCTTCGACCTCGCCCGCGGCCCGCTGCTGACGGCCAGCCTGCTCACGCTCGGGCCCGCGCGGCATGTCCTGCTGGTCAATGTGCATCACATCGTCAGCGACGCCTGGTCGATCACCGTGATGGTCGAGGAACTGCTGCGGCTGGTCCGCGGCGAGACGCTGCCGCCGCTGCGGATCCACTACAAGGATTATGCCGCCCAGGAGGCCGCGGCCCTGCGCACGCCTGCCGCCGCGGCAGCCCGGAGCTGGTGGCATCGCCAGCTCCGGAACCTGCCCGAGCGGGCCGAACTGCCCAGCGACCGGGCGCCGCCGAGCCTGCCGAGCTTCGACGGCGATCGGGTCAGCGCCGTGCTGGACGCGGCCATGCTGGGGCGACTGCGCGATTTCGCCCGGGCCGGCCGCAGCACGCTGTTCACTGGACTTCTCACCGGCGTGCTGGCGCTACTGCATCGCTACACCGGCCAGCGCGATCTCGTGGTCGGGACTCCGGTGGCCTGCCGCGACAATCCCGATCTCGAGGCCCAGGTGGGCTTCTACGTCAACACCCTGGCCCTGCGCGTGGCCTTCGCCGAGGCCGAGCCGTTCGAGGCGCTCTTCGCCAAGGCCAGGGACAGCCTGACCGGGGCGCTCGACCACCGCAGCCATCCGTTCGATCTGCTGGTCGACGAACTCGACCTGCCGCGCGACAGCCGCCGGCCGCCTCTGTTCGACGTCATGGTGGTGTTCCAGGACAGGCTCCAGCGCAGCTTAGCCCTCGACGGGATCGAGATCTCTCGCTTCGGCGACGACGGCAAGGTCGCGAAGTTCCCGCTGGTCTTCGAGTTCGTCGAGACTGCGGAGGGCGTCGCCCTCAACCTCGAATATTCCACCGATCTGTTCGATCGGGACCGGATCGAGCGGCTGGCCGGTCATTTCCAGCGCCTGCTGGCGGCCGCGGTCGCCGATCCGGCGCTGCCGGTGACGGCGCTCGACCTTCTGGGCGAGGAGGAGCGGCGCTTGCTGCTCGGACCCGACACGGCGACCGCGATGCCGCCGGACACGACCGTGCCTGCCGCCTTCGCGGCAGTAGCCGCGGCGCAGCCCGCGAGCCTGGCGGTGATCCATGAGGATGTCGGCCTCAACTATGCCGAGCTGGAGGGCCGGGCCAACGCGCTGGCGCGGGCCCTGGTCAAGGATCAGGGCGTCCGCCCGGGCGACATCGTGGCGGTGCTGCTCGACCGCTCCGAGCGCCTGGTGGTGGCCTTCCTCGGCATCCTCAAATGCGGCGCGGTCTATCTGCCGCTCGATCCGACCTACCCCGAGGAGCGGCTGCGCTACATGCTGGGCGATGCAGCGGCCGCGGTGGTGGTGACCGAGGCGGCGCATGCAGGCCTGGTCGCGGGCGGGGAGCACCGCATGCTCGACATCGGCAGCCTGGGCACGACGACGACCGCCCGGGCGCCGCGCGCGGCGCCGGGTGCAGGCGATCCGGCGTATCTGATCTACACCTCCGGGTCGACCGGCCAGCCCAAGGGGGTGGTGCTGGAGCATCGCGGCGCGGTCAATCTGGCGGCCGCCCAGCGGCTGGGCCTGGGCATCGAGCCGCGGCATCGGGTGCTGCAATTCGCCCCGTCCTCGTTCGATGCCTCGGTCTGGGAAATGGTGATGGCGCTGCTGAACGGCGCCACGCTGGTAATCGCCGGGCCAGACCGGATCCGCGATCCGCTCGCCTTCGCCGACTATCTCCGCCGGCACCAGGTGACCGTCGCGACCCTGCCGCCGACCTATCTCGCCGAGCTCAACGACGCGGCGCTCGATCCGCTGGAGCTGCTGATCACGGCGGGAGAGCCGCCCAGGCCCGATCAGGCGTTGCGGCTTGCCGGCCGGCTTCCTTATGTCAACGCCTACGGGCCGACCGAGACCACCGTCTGCGCCACCTGGCATCGCGTGGATCCGGTGCTCGACCGCGACCGACCGATCCCGATCGGGCGCGCGATCGCGAACACCCAGGTCCTGGTTTTGGATCCGCACGGCAATCTCGCGCCGATCGGGGTGCCGGGCGAGATCCATATCGGCGGCCTTGGCCTGACCCGGGGGTATCTCGGCCGGCCGGCCCTCACCGAAGCCGCACTGGTCGCCCATCCCTTCGCCGCGGGCGAACGGCTGTATCGCAGCGGCGACCAGGGCGTGGTGACGGCGACGGGCGACATCCTCTACCTCGGCCGCAAGGATGGTCAGATCAAGCTGCGCGGCCACCGGGTCGAGTTGGGGGAGATCGAACGGGCCATCGAACGTCACCCGCGGGTCGCCCATGCGGTGGTCAGCCTGTACCGCAACGGCACCGGCCCCGATCTGGTGGCCTATGTGGTGCCGGAGGGGCAGGCGTCGGTCGCGACCCTTCGCGAAAGCCTCGTCCGCAGCCTGCCCGACTATATGATGCCGGCGCATTGGGTGATGCTGGACGCCCTGCCGCTGCTGCCGAACGGCAAGCTCGACCACGCCGCCTTGCCGCCGCCCACCGCGGTCGCGGCGGATGAGGGCGAGGTGGCCGATGGCCCCCTGGAGGCGCTGGTCGCCCAGACCTGGCGCGACGTGCTCGGCCGCAACGGCTTCGGACGGCATGACCGCTTCTTCGAGCTCGGCGGCGACTCGATCAAGGCGATCCAGGTCGTCGGCCGGCTGCGCCAGGCCGGACACCGGATCGACATGCGGGAGTTCCTCGAAGGCCCGACCGTGGCGACGGTGTCCGCGCGGCTCGCTGCGGCGCAGGCCGCACCGGTGCCCGAACCGCCGGCGTCCCGTGGTCCCGGGCCGGCTGGCCTCGCGGCGCATGTCTCGCTGAGTGCCGAAGAGTTCGAGGGGCTGCTCGGTGGCGAATGACACGGCACCCAGGCTGTCGCGGGAGACGGTCGAGTGGATCTATCCGTTGCGGCCGCTGCAGCAGGGCATGCTGTTCCATGAGCTGTCGACGCCGGAGGCGCCGCCCTATTTCCGGCAGGTCTCGTTCACGATCGACGGGGCCTTCGACCCGGCGCTCTGCGAGGCGACGTGGAACCAGCTGATGGAGCGGCACGAGTTGCTGCGTTCGGCCTTCGACTACGAAACCACGTCGCAGCCGCTCCAGATCGTGCTGAAGCGGCAGACCGTGGAGTTCGGCTTCGAGGATCTCGAAGGGGCCGATGCGGCCGCCCGGATCCTCGCATGGCGCCGGGCAGATGAGAGCAGGGGGTTCGACCTGCGGCACGACCGGCTGATGCGGGTCCAGCTGTTCCGCCTAGGCCCCGATCGCTTCGAGATGATCTGGAGCCACCCGCATATTCTGCTCGACGGCTGGTCCGGCGCCATCCTGTTCGATGAATTCGCCCGGATCTATGCCGCCGCCCGATCGGGTCGGTCGCCGGATCTGCCGGCGCCGCCGGACCCCGGGGACTATCTGGCGGCGTTGGCGGACCGCGATCCGGTGGCCACGCGCCGCCATTGGGCGACCCTGCTGGCGGAGTATGACGAGCTCGCCACCCTGCCGCGGCCGGCCCACCGCCGCGCCCTGCCACAGCCGGCGATGCATCGCTTTCGCATCGGCGAGCGCGAGACCGCCGCCGCAACCGCTCTCGCCGCGCGCAGCGGTGTCACGCTCGGCACCGTGCTCCAGGCGCTCTGGGGCATCCTGCTCGGACGCTGGGTCGACCGCCGGGACGTCATCTTCGGCACCGTGGTCTCGGGCCGCTCGGTTGCGATACCGGGCGTGGAGCGCCTGGTCGGCTGTTTCATCAACACCGTGCCGGTGCGGGTTTGCCTGTCGCGGCGGCAGAGCTTCGCCGAGCTGCTGCAGGTACTGCAGCGCCAGGCCCTCGAGGGTCTTGCGCATGACCATGCCGGCCTGGCCGAGATCCAGGCGGCCTCCGCGCTGCCGCACGGGCTGCTCGACCATCTGCTGGTCTTCGAGAACTATCCGGCGGCGGAGGACCGCATGGCCGATGCCGGGTTCCGGGTCGCCATGGCCGAGTCGCTCGAACAGGCCAATTATGATTTTGGCGTGATGGTGCATGCCGGCGCCGCGCTCGACGTGACCCTGCCCTATGACGCGGCCGTCTTCGCCCCCGCGCGGATGCGGCAGATCGAGGCGCAGCTGCGGGCGCTGGTGACGCAGGTGCTGGCCGATCCCGATCGGCCCGTGGACGACCTCGACATGCTGGGTGCCGAGGAGCGGCAGGCGCTCGAGGCCGGCGCTGCCGGACCGGCCGTGCCCTGGCCCGAGACGGCGACGCTGGTCGACCTCTGGCACGCTCAGGTCGATCGCACGCCCGACGCGGTGGCCGTGTCGGCCGGGGATGAGCGGCTGAGCTATCGCGAGCTGGATCGGGCGGCGGACGGTGTCGGCCGCCGGCTCCTGGCCGACGGCCTCGCGGCGGAGGAGGTGGTGGGCGTGCTGGCAGATCGCGGGATCGGCCGGATCGTCGCCTTGCTGGGCATCCTCAAGGCGGGTGGCGTCTACCTGCCTTTGAGCCCGGCCTTCCCCGATGGGCGCATCGGCTTCATGCTCGACGACACCGGCTGCCGCCAGGTGCTGACCGACGGGGCCGGGTCCGCGCGGCTGGCGGCGCTGCGCCCCGGCGTTGCCCGTCCGGTCGCCGGCGTAGCCGCAGCCGGGGAACGGTTGGGCGGAGCCTCGCCGCAGAGCCTGGCCTACATCATCTTCACCTCGGGCTCGACCGGCCGGCCGAAGGGCGTAGCGGTCGAGCATCGCGGCTTCGTCAACATGATCCTGGCGCAGATCGCGGGGTTCGGCGTCGGCCCCGGCGATGCCGTCGTGCAGTTCGCCTCCTGCTCCTTCGACGCCTCGCTCTCCGAGATCTTCATGGCGCTGCTGGCCGGCGCCCGGCTGGTGCTGGCGCCGGAGGCGACGATCCGCGACGGCGCCAGGCTGCTGGCGCTGATGGCGGCGGAGCGAGTGACGGTCGCGACGCTGCCGCCTTCCTATCTGCGGGCGCTCGACGGCGCCGATCTGGGCGGCCTGCGCGTGCTGATCACGGCGGGCGAGCCGCCGGACGAGCGCGATGCCAGGCACTACGCCCGCAGGCTGCGCTACTTCAACGCCTATGGGCCGAGCGAGGCGTCGGTCTGCGCCAGCTGGCATGAGGTCGATCCGGAGGCGGCGTATCCGGACGGGATCCCGATCGGCCGGCCGATCGCCAACACCCGCATGATGGTGCTGGACGGGGCCGGACGGGCGATGCCGGTCGGCGCGGTTGGCGAGATCTGCCTGGCCGGGCCGGGGCTCGCCCGCGGCTATTTCGGCAGGCCGGATCTCTCGGCGGAGCGCTTCGTCGAGCTGGACGGCCGCAGGGTCTACCGCACCGGCGATGCCGGGCTGGTGCAGCCCGACGGAGCGGTGGTCTATCTCGGCCGGCGCGACAGCCAGGTAAAGTTCCACGGCTATCGGGTCGAGCTCGGCGAGATCGAGAGCCTGCTGCGCGGGCACCCGGCCGTGGCCCAGGCCACCGCCGTCGTGCGCGATGAGCCGAAGCGGATCGTGGCCTACATCGTTCCTCGGGGCGCGGTCGATCCGGTCGCGCTCCGGCACGATCTGGCAGCGGAGCTGCCGCCCTGGATGGTGCCGGCCGCGGTGGTCCCGCTGTCCGAATTGCCGCGCACCGTCGCCGGCAAGATCGACCGGAATGCCCTGCCGGCGCCCGAACGGCAATCTGCCGTCGACGAGGCGCCGATGACCCCAGCAGAAGCGGCGGTGGCCGAGGCCTTTGCCGCCGTGCTGGGCAGTGGTCCGGTCGGCCGGCATGGTTCTTTTGCCGAATCGGGAGGCGATTCCCTGCGCGCCATCCAGCTTCTGGCGCGGCTCCGTCGGGACGGCTTCGTGCTCGATCTCCGGGACCTGCTCGCGGCCGATACGGTCGCGGCGGTCGCGGCTGTGGCGGCGACCGCAGAGGCCGGCGGGGACGATCGGCCGGTCACGGGGGCGTTGCCCCTGACCCCGATCCAACGCTGGCTGTTCGGCGCGCACAGCCGGGGGTTCGAGCATCTGAATCATCTTGTCCTGCTGCACGCCGCGACGCTTTTGGATCGCGAGGCGCTCGCCGCAGCCCTGGACGCCGTCTGGCGGCACCACGACGCGCTGCGCCTGCGCTGCCGCCAGGACGCCGGCGTCTGGGTCCAGGAGATCGCCGCCCCGGAGCCAGGGCCGGGTGTCCAGGAGGTCGATCTGCGTCATCTGGCCGACCCCTGGCCGACGCTGGTGGCGGAGGCGTCGGCGCTTCAGGCGGGTTTCGATCTCGGACGCGGACCGCTGTTCAAGGCGGTGCACTACCGGCTGCCGGAGGGCGACCATCTCCTGCTGACGGCGCACCATCTGGTGGTGGATGCGGTGTCGTGGCGCTTCATTCTCGAGGATCTGTTCTCCGGCCTTCGGCAGGCAACGGCGGGCAAGGCAATCCACTTGCCCGGCAAGACGACCTCCTACCGTGCCTGGGCGACGGCGTTGGACAGCTGGAGCCGTAGCGCGGCGATCGAGGCGGAACGGCCCTACTGGGCGAGGATCGATGGGGCCGCCGTGCCGCCGCTGCCGACCGACGCACCGAAGGTCGAGCACGGCTATGCCGAGACCGAGACCATGACCCTGGATCTCGACGCGATGCCGTCCGGCGTTCCGGACACCCGGATCGTCGCGCGACTGTTGGCCGCCCTGGCTGACGCGCTGCACGGCTGGGACGGCCGGAGACTGGCACGGGTCCTGCTGTCGAGCCATGGCCGCAACCCGCCCATGCCCGGCATCGATCCGAGCCGCACGGTCGGCTGGTTCACCGCGGATTTTCCGTTTCTGATCGATTGTCCCGGCGGCGCGGCTGCGGTGCAGGCAATCGAGGCGGCGCTGGCCTCGGTGCCATCGAAGGGACTGGGTTGGGGCGTGCTGCGGCGGCTGTCGCCGAGCCCGATCGGCGGAGCCGAGGCGGAGCTGAGCCTCAACTATCTCGGCGTTGCCGTCCCGGAGCTAGACCCGGCGTTCCGGCTCAGCGATCGGCTGCCGAATGCGTCGATCGGCACCATGGAACGCCGCCGGCTGATCGAGCTGGAGGCCTGGGTGGCGGCGGGACGGCTCCGGCTCGGGCTGCGCTACGCCCCCGGAATCCATGCGCCGGCCACGATCCGCGCGCTGGC
Source organism: Inquilinus sp. OTU3971 (assembly GCF_038440215.1). Lineage (NCBI taxonomy): Bacteria > Pseudomonadati > Pseudomonadota > Alphaproteobacteria > Rhodospirillales > Rhodospirillaceae > Inquilinus > Inquilinus sp. OTU3971. The sequence goes on from NZ_JASATH010000013.1 coordinate 33,501, forward strand.
GCAGCGGCTCGCCGCGAGCTTCGCTGCCGGGTCGAGCCCGGAAGGTAAGCGGTCAAGGTTGGAGAGATGAAGACGCTTTAGCGGGCAGTTGAGCGTAAGAACTGTTGTGAGTTTGATAAATATTTTGAGCGACCCGGCCCATATTGCCACTATAGGAGGCATGCATGAAACGCGGGCAGTCGAAGATGTCGCCATGGCTTCTGCCGCTGGCTCTATCCGTCGCAATCGCGCCAGCCGCGCCCAGCTGGGCCGAGGCGCTGCCTCTGACCACATCCAGGGCCGCGCCGGCGATCGCCGGTCCGACCGCGACCCTGGCTGCCCCCCGAGGCTCCGCCGAGGAGGTCAGCCCGATCGTTCCCGGCTTACCGCCGGCAAAATGCGCCACGCCGCCGATCTCCGGGCCAGTCATCGGGAAGAGGGCGGCATCCAATGTGCAATCGCACCGGCCGTTCCCCGCGACTTGGCAGAGGGTGCTGGACAGCTTCACCGCCAATGGCCGTATCCCCGGCGCCGTGATCCTCGTCAAATCGCCGGACTGGGGGGTGCGGGTCGGCACCACCGGCTATGCCAATCTGGAGACCAAGACCCCGATTTCGCCCGACATGCAGTTTCGCGTCGGCAGTGTCACCAAGGTCTTCACCGCCCAGACGATTCTGCAGATGGAACAGGAGGGCAAGCTCAAGCTCACTGATCCGGTGCTGAAATACCTGGACGACGACGGCATCGTCGCTGGAATCCCATATATCAACGAGATGACCATCGGCATGCTGCTGCAGATGACCACGGGCATCACCAACTATCTGGCCGACACAGATATTGGCTTCTCGCCCCAGATAACGCCGCAACGGCACTTCGACCCTGATCAATTGATGAGCGGTTTGAGCAACAACGGCCCGAATCCGCCGCTGCCGTCCGACTTTGCACCCGGCGCGACCTATCCGAATCCCTATTGGGCGACCCTCTACCAGAGCGCGCCGCCGGAGCCGCCGCAGTATCCCTTCTGGTACTATTCCAACTCGAACTACATTTTGCTGGGCATGATCGCCGAGAAGGTCAGCGGCCAGAAGGCGGAGCAGGTGATCCAGCATTACGTGATGGATAAGCTCGGCATGCGGGACACCTATTTCGCGACCAACGATCAGCAACTGCCGCAGATGCACGGCTACACCAAATGGGGTTCGATCCCCTATCCGCAGCAGGTCTACGAGGAGTGGTGCGACGTCACCGCGACGAATCCGAGCTATGCCTGGACGGCGGGGGCCATCGTCTCGACGCCGTGGGATCTGCTGAAGCTCGGGGAGGGGATGTTCCAGTCCGACCAGTTGCTGAACCAGGGCACCAAGGAGAAATGGTTCACCTTCGTCTCGGCGGACATCCATATCGGCTGGCAGCCGATGGACTACGGCGTCGGCGGGCTGATGCAGCCGGCGCGGTCCTATGGCAGCGCCCGTGGCCATGGCGGGGCATTCCCGGGCTACAAGACCCTGCTCTACTACTTCTTCGACGCGGACACGTTCTTCGTGCTGGCCTCCAACACCTGGGACCAGGAGTGGGAGGCCAACATGCTCGACCAGATCATGCCGCTGGTCTCATCGGCCGTGACCACGCCGCAGCCGAGCGAGGACATGCAAGGGGTGCACCTCACCAAGTTCGGCGGGGCGAACCTCGCCTGGCAGGCTGGCCGGATCTACGGGACGAGCTACAACGTCTATTGGGGGACGGACGCCGACCAGGTCGATCGGGCGAGTCCCGACGCGCATGACGGCGTGGAATTCAGGAACGTCCCGGGGGTCGAGACCGACGTGATGCTGAAGCCGGGCACCACCTATTACTGGCGGGTCGACACGGTCGCGGAAGGCCAGGTGATCCCGCTGGTGAACGGGCCCCTGTGGAAATTCACCACGGCTGCCGCCCAGTAAGATCTGAAGGAAGCGCCGCCCTCGGCACCTCGGTGTCGGGGGCGTCGCTGTGCAGGTTCAACAAGGCGGGATGGCGGTCAGGATGTGCGGCATCGTCGGACTCTTCAGCTCGGACCGGGACCGTCCGATCGACCCCGGCCATCTGCGGGCCATGACCGGCAGGCTGCGCCATCGCGGCCCGGACGACGGCGGTGCTTTCGCCGCCGGGGGAGTGGCCCTCGGCTTCACCAGGCTCTCGATCGTCGATCTCGCGACCGGCAACCAGCCGCACCACAGCGAGGATGGCCAGATCACCTCGGTCTGCAACGGCGAGATCTTCAATCATCGTGAGTTGCGGCAGGAGCTGGAACGGCGCGGCCACAGCTTCCGCACCCGCTGCGACGTCGAAGTCCTGGTTCACCTGTACGAGGACTACGGCGCCGACTTCGTCAGCAAGCTGAACGGTCAGTTCGCCTTTGCCCTCTATGACCGGCGCCGGCATCGGCTGCTGCTCGGCCGCGACCATGTCGGCATCGCCCCCCTGTTCTATACCGAGGCGGGGGGCGAGCTGCTGTTCGGCTCCGAGATCAAGGCCCTGCTGGCGCATCCGGCGGTCGAGCGGCGGGTCGATCTCGCCGGTCTCGACCAGATCCTGACCTTTCCGGGAATGGTCAGCCCGACCACCATGTTCCAGGGCATCCACGCCCTGCCGCCGGGCCATGTGCTGGAGGTCGGCTCCGGCCCGGCCCGCGCCTGGCCCTACTGGGACCTAGTCTATCCCGAAGCCGCCCGGCCGGCCGAACGGCGCGAGACCGAGTTCTATGTCGCGCGGCTGGAGGAGCTGCTGCTGGCGTCGGTGCGCCGCCGGCTCGATGCCGACGTCCCGGTCGGATTCTATCTCAGCGGCGGCCTCGATTCGAGCCTGATCGGCGCCCTGGCGCAGGCGGCGGCGCCGGACCGCCTGTTCCATTCGTATTCGATCACCTTTCCGCAGGCCGATATCGACGAGCGCCGGCCGCAGCGGCTGATGGCTGAGCGGCTGGGCTCCCGGCACCACGAGATCGAGTTCCCGCCGGCCGAGATCCTCCGCCGGCTTCGCCAGGCGGTGGCGGCGGCCGAGGCGCCGCTGAAGGAGGCCTACAACACCTGCTCTCTGGCGCTGTCGGCCATGGTGCGCGAGAGCGGCCACAAGGTGGTGCTGACCGGGGAGGGGGCGGACGAGCTGTTCGCCGGCTATGTCGGCTACCGTCTCGATGTCGCCGGCGGCCGGGTCCCGGGGACCGCCGATCCGCTCGAGGCCATGCTCGAGGACGAGGTCCGGGCGGAGCTCTGGGGCGATCCGGCCTTCTTCTACGAGCGCGACTACCGCCTGTTCCGCGACGCCAAGGCGGGGCTTTATTCGCCTGCCGTCGCGGCGACGTTGCCGCAGTTCGACTGTACGCTGCGGCCGCCCGTCGACCGGTCATGCCTTGCCGGGCGCCACCCGCTGCACCAGCGCTCCTATGCCGACTTCAAGCTGCGGCTGGCCGACCATCTCCTGGCCGATCACGGCGACCGCGTCTCCTACGCCAATTCGATCGAGGCGCGCTATCCGTTCCTCGACATCGAGGTCGTCGAGTTCGTCCGCTCGATTCCACCCGACCTGTTGGTCCGGGACGACACCGAGAAGTGGCTGCTGCGGCAGATCGCCAGGAGATACCTGCCGCCGGCGGTCGCCGGACGCGAGAAATTCAGCTTCGTGGCACCGGGTTCGCCCTATCTCCTGGCCCAGCGGGTCGACTGGATCGACGATCTGCTGTCGCCCGAGCTGATCCGTCGGCAGAATTATTTCGATGCCGAGACGGTGGAGCGCCTGCGCCGGCAGCATCTGGCCGGGAACACGCGGATCAACGCCACCTTCGACACGGACGTGCTGATGCTGGTGCTGACCTTCGGGCTGTTCCTGGAGGAGTTCGAAATGCCGAGCTATGCCTAGAGCGGTGCCGGCCGATCACTTCTCTCCATTCAGCAGTACCGGCAGCTGATTCTCGCCGGCGCCCATGACGATGATCTTGGTGTTGGGGGACGCAGCGAGGCGCTCGGTCGCCTGGATGCCGCGCCATTTGAGCATCGAGATGCGCGAGCGCTCCTCGAATTCGCGGATGCCGTCGGCCTCGATCGACCATTTCTGCCGTTCCATCTCGGCCTGCTTCAAGATGAACTCGTAAGCGAGAGCCTTCTGCTCCTGGGCCAGCTTTTCCTGGATCTCGGCCGAGAGCCGTTCGGGCAGGGCGATGCGCGTGATCAGGACCCGGTCGAGGTCGACCCAATGAGACTGGACGGCGCTCCTCGCGGCGTCGTCGACCTTCGCGGAGAGGCCGGCTTCGCCCAGGACCCGCAGCTCGTCCGGCTTGAATTGACGGATCACCTGACGCACCGCGGCGATCACGTCCGGCCAGACCACGGTCTCCCGATAGCGTGGGCCGACCGATCGGTGCAGCATGGCCAGATCGGCGGCCCGCGGCGCGAAGCGCGCGGTGACGTCGAGCGACACCTCCAGCCCGTCGGCGGTGAGGAACGCCATGGTGCCGTGCATCTCCTGCAGGCGGGTGTCGTAGACCGTCATGGTGTCCCATGGCCAGATCGCCCGATAGCCTTCGCCGTAGACACGGTCCATGACGGTGCCGCCGTCGAACCGGGACCAGCGTATGCCCAGCTGGCCGGACCCGATCGGGATGAAGATGCTGCGCCACAGATAGAACAGGATCAGCAATGTTCCCAGACCGGCCAGCCACGCCCGCAATGCCCGGCGCGACATGCCGGGGGGAAGGGGCGGCGGGTCCGCCGGGAGGTGCGCAGGTGCGGCCTGGCGAACCGGCCGCCAGCCAAGCCACCGCCGCAGGCTGCGGCACAACAGGCTGAGGGACCGGCGCAGTTCCGAGAGAGGGCGGGCGCTCATGGTTCGGCGTTCCGCCGGATCGACTGCACCTTGCCGAGCTCCATCTTCACCACGGTGTCGGCGATGCGGAAATAATGGTCGTCATGGGTGGCGACGACCAAGGTCTTGCCGCGGCTCTTGAGCTCGGGCAGCAGCGCTTCATAGAAGTAGCGCCGGAAATCGGGATCCTGGTCCGCCGCCCATTCATCGAAGATCAGCACGGGTCGATCCTCCAGGAGGGCTACGACCATGGCGATGCGCTTGCGCTGCCCGGTCGAGAGGTCGAGCGTGCTGAACGTGTCGTCGCCATAGCGGACCTTCTCGCCAATGCCCATGCGCTGCAACTGGTCTTCGACCGCCGTGGCGTCCACGGCAAGGCCGTAGAGCTTCCGGAACAGATGGAAGTCGGTGTAGATCGCGCTGAAGAGCTCGCGATAATCCTGCAGATTGCTGCGTTCCAGCGCCACCCCGTCGATCGAGACGCCGCCGCTGGTCGGCTGGTACAGGCCGGCGAGCACCTTCAGGAAGGTGGTCTTGCCGCTGCCGTTGCCGCCGATGACCATCGTGATCTCGCCCTGCGGTATGGCGAGATCGATCGGGCCGATGCGGAAGGCCTGGGGATCCGCTGCCGCATAGCTGAATCCGAGGGCGTGGCACCGAAGTTCGCGGTGGAACGGCAGCGGCTGCTCGCTGGCGACGACCCGCCCGACCTCGGCGTTGATGCGGTCGATCTCGGCCTCGAGCTGGGCGATCGAATCCGCCGCCTGGTTGCATTTGGTAAAGGCTGGCATCGCGGTGACGATGGTCGAGAGCGGCCCGATGATGAACAGGATCGCCGCCACCAGCTGCGGCACGGCGGGGGCGAAGCCCTGCACGATTCGTGGCAGGAAGAAGACGACGATCGCGATCAGCACATAGAAGAAGCACTGCGAGAAGACGGCGTTCTTGTTGTAGAGATCGGTCGTCCTGATCTTCAGGTCGCGCATCACCTGCGCCACCCGGCGGAGGTCCAGGAGCACGGCTTGGCCGCGCGCCTGGTTGAGCTTGACCTCCTTCAGGCCGTCGACCAGATCGCTGGTCATGCCGAAGAAGCGCACTTCCTCGGTGACGCTGGCCTGGATCAGCCGCATCATCTGCTGCTCCCGGGAGAGGTAGATCACGATCCCGGCCGCCACCACACCCACGATGGTGAGGAAGGCCGGCAGCGAAACCGTCATGACATAGATCGCGGTGCACAGCACCATCACCACGGATTGCGCCGCCGCGACCAGCAGCCCCTGGGATTCCGAGATCAGAGTCGTGTCCTGGGTGATGCTCTGGAAGATCCGGGCCTTGCCGATCTGGTGCAGCAGCAGCAACTCCGACCCCGCGATCTTCTCGACCAGGCGGATTCTGATCCGCGTGATCATCTGCTCGAAGATCCGGGTGGCGGAATCGAACGTGTATTTCAGCCCGACCACATAGAGTGCCATCGCGATGGCGAACAGCACCAGGTAACGGAAATTGAGGGCCTCGTAGGAAGCGGTCTGTGCCGCCGCATTGATCACGGCCAGCATCATGGCGTTGGCCGCGCCCGACACCACGACCGCGATGATCATGTCGCGGCGCGATCCTGCCGCTTCGCGGTTCAGGAGATCGATCAGTGCCATCGGCCAGAAGCCCACGCGCGCGCCGGAGACGTCGACAGGAAGGCTGAGATCATCATGATGTCATCGATTGCATGAAAGCCATTCCAGAACCTGGCTGCCGGGCGTGTTCCGGCGATCGTAATGCCGATGAGGATTGCCTGAAAATTTCCGGCCGAAGCTCCGGCGGCGGGCCTTTCGAATCCGCTTTCGCCCGGCAGTGGCTGCGCCCCCGACCCGACATCGACCAAGATCACCATCCTCAAGGTCTTTTCAACCAATAAATGTTCATCCGCATCGGGAATGTAATATAAATCCATAAATATTGCTTCAATTTAGATACGATATTGTACCTTACAAATATACTTGTCGTGAAACGCAATGTGCGTTAGTCAATTCGGCATAGACTGAGATCGCGGCGCCGGTTCGCCGGAAGCTGTCTGGGAATGCCCCGTATTGATACCGATCCGATGAGATCGGGGGGGCTGGAGAGCTATCGCCCTGGAAATCGCATAAGGAGATCTGTTTCGAAGCTCGGACTTCAATACAGACTTCATTATAGTGATTGGGAAGGATTGATGGTGTCATGTATTGATGATGTCGCGCGCTCCATTGAGGGGCGGCTTGGTCGTCGAGTGCTATTCGCATGTCTTCGGCCGGCCTGGGCCTTTCAATGCGACATCGACGGATCGATAGTCCGCCGGCGGAGGCGGTCATGCTAGAACGCTCGGTGCCTGCGGCTGGCGGGCGTGAGATTGCGCCGGACGAGGTCATCGCCATCGTCGGTGCCGCCTGCCTCTATCCCGGCGGTTGCGACGATCCGGACGCGTTCTGGGATTTCCTGCGGCGCGGTGGGTTCGCCGTGCGGGAGGTCCCGGCAACCCGCTGGTCACCCGATTTCTATGACCCCGACCCGGACCGGCCCGGCAAGACGGCCTCGCGGTGGGGCGGGTTCCTGCCCGAGCCCTTCCCCGGAGCCTTCGATGCGGCGTTCTTCGACATCTCGCCCAAGGAAGCCGCGGCCCTCGACCCCCAGCAGCGGCTGCTGCTCGAGGTCGGCTGGCGGGCACTCGAGGATGCGGGGGTCGCGCTCGACCCCGATCGCGGCAGGCCGTTCGGCGTGTTCGTCGGCATCAGCACGACGGATTATCACGGCGCGAAGCTGTGGCAGCCCGGCAGCGCCACGATCGACCCCTTCACCGCGACGGGCGCCTCTTTCGCAGCCGCGGCGGGCCGGCTCTCCTATGCGTTCGGCTTCGACGGCCCGAGCCTCGCGGTCGACACCGCCTGCTCGTCCTCGCTCGTCGCCCTGCACCTGGCGTGCCAGGCGATCCGGCAGGGGGAGTGCGAGGCGGCGCTGGTCGCCGGCGTCAACGCGCTGCTGACCCCCAACCTCTTCATCTGCCTGACCAAGATGGGCCTGCTCTCGCCCGATGGTCGCTGCAAGGCGTTCGACGCCGCGGGCAACGGCTATGTCCGGGCGGAAGGCTGCGGCGCCGTCGTCCTGAAGACCCTCGGCCAGGCGCGCCGTGACGGCGACCGGATCCTGGCGCTTTGCCGCGGTTCCGCGGTCAACCAGGATGGCCGCAGCAATGGCCTCACCGCGCCCAGCCGCAAGGCGCAGGAGCGCGTGATCGGTCAGGCGCTGGCGCGGGCCGGCGTGCCCGCCGACAGCATCGCCTATGTCGAGGCGCACGGCACGGGCACGCCGCTCGGCGACATGATCGAGCTGAGTGCGCTCGCCGGCACCTACGCCGCCGGCCGCGACCCGGACTCCCCGCTGCTGGTCGGGTCGGTCAAGACCAATATCGGGCATCTCGAGGCCGGTGCCGGCATGGCCGGCCTGATCAAGACCATGCTGTGCCTGCGCCACGGCGAAATTCCCGCCCATCTGCACCTGCGAACGCCGACTCCGCATCACCCCTGGGACGAGGTGGCGCTCACCGTCCCGACCGCGCTGACCCCCTGGCCGGGAACGGCGGGGCCGCGTCGCGCCGGGATCAGCTCCTTCGGGTTCAGCGGCACCAACGCCCATGTCATCCTGGAGGAGCCGCCGTCCAAGGTGCGGGAGATGCGACGGTCGGACGCCGTGCTGCTGCCGCTGTCGGCCCGTAGCCCGGCGGCTCTCGAAGAACTGGCCGCCGGCATGGCCGGCTGGCTCGAAGCCGCGCCACGCAACCTCGCCGATGTCGGCTTTACGCTCGGCGCCGGTCGCACGGCCTTTGCCCACCGCCTGGCCGTGGTCGGCAGCACCGCGGCGGAGCTGGCCGCGGCTCTGCGGGGCGTCCCCCCAACCCCGGCCGGCGGCGATTCCTGGCGCCGGCGTCTGGGTGAGCTGGCGGCCCTGTGGATCGCGGGCGAGGAGGTCGACTGGGCGCGGCTCTACCGGCCTTTGGGGGCCGGCAAGACCGCGCTGCCCGGCCATCCGTTCCAGCGCCAGCACTATTGGGTCGACCCGGTGGTCGGCGCCGCGGCCGCTGCCGGCGCTCCGGCCGCTGCCGCGCCGCAGCCGCCGGCCCCCCGGCCGGTGACGTATGACGGGCCGGACGGGATGCGGCGGCGGATCGACGACATCGCCCGCAAGGTCCTGAGCGACCAGCCGCTGGCACCGCTCGACCCCGAGCTCCCGCTGGTCGAGCAGGGCTTCACGTCGCTCATGGGGCTCGAATTGCGGCGGGAGCTGGAGGCCGAACTGGCCGTGCCGGTGCCGACGACCTTCCTTTACAACTACCCGACCATCACCCGCATGGCGGAGTTCTTTCTGGCGGACCGGTCATTCCCGGCCACGGCCGCCGCCGCTCCGCCGCCGGCGGACGGGGACTACGACTTTCTCGATGAACTTTCCGTTGAAGATCTGGCCACCTTGATCGAACGCGAGGTCGATTTGCCATGAACGATATCCAGACGCCTGGGAACCCCGCGGAAGCCCTCAAGAAGACCTTCATCGCGCTGAAACGAAGCCAAGCCAGGGTGCAGGAATTGGAGGCCCGGCAGGGCCAGCCCGTGGCGGTCGTGGGCATGGCCTGCCGGCTGCCGGGCGGCGCCAATGATCCCGAGGCGCTGTGGGCGCTGCTGCGCCGAGGAGAGCACACCTGCACGCCGGTGCCGCCGGAGCGCTGGGCGACCGATCGCTTCTACGATCCGGCGGCGGATGCGCCGGGCCGCACCCATGCCGGCCGCGCCAATTTTCTCGACCTGCCGGTCGACGGCTTCGACGCGCCGTTCTTCGGCATCTCCGCCAAGGAGGCGACCAGCCTCGACCCGCAGCAGCGGCTGCTGCTGGAGGTGAGCTGGGAGGCTCTGGAGGATGCCGGCCTCGATCCGGCAGGGCTGCGCGGCAGCCGGACCGGCGTCTATGCCGGGATCTCCAGCGACGACTATGCCCAGGCGCATCGCCATTCGGGCCGGCTCGACCTGATCGACGGCTACGCGCTGACCGGCACCTGCTTCGCCCCGGCGGCGGGCCGGTTGTCCTACACCTTCGGATTCGAAGGGCCCAGCATGGCGGTCGACACCGCCTGCTCGTCCTCGCTGGTGGCGGTTCATCTCGCCTGCCAAAGCCTGCGCAGCGGCGAAACCGACCTGGCCCTGGCGGCCGGCGTCAACCTCATCCTGTCGCCGGTGTTCCACATCGCCTCCTCGAAGCTCGGCACGATCTCGCCCGACGGGCTGTGCAAGACCTTCGACGCGTCAGCCAACGGCTATGGCCGCGGCGAGGGCTGCGGCGTGGTGGTGCTGAAGCGCCTGGCCGACGCCCAGGCGCAGGGCGACCGGATCCTGGCCGTGATCCGCGCCTCGGCTGTGAACCAGGACGGCAAGAGCAATGGCCTGACGGCGCCCAACGGGCTGGCTCAGGAGAAGGTGATCCGGCAGGCGCTCGCCAGCGCCCAGCTGGCCCCGGCCGACATCGGCTATGTCGAGGTGCACGGCACCGGCACCGCGCTCGGCGACCCGATCGAGGTCGAGGCGATCGGCCGTGTCATGCAGAACAATCGTCCGGCCGAGGATCCCGTCATCCTCAGCACGGTGAAGGCGAATATCGGTCACCTCGAGGCGGCGGCCGGCATCGCCGGGCTGATCAAGGCGATCCAATGCCTGCGGCACGGCGAGATCCCGCCGCATCTGCATCTGAAGAACCCCAGCCCGCACATTCCCTGGGGGCAATACCCCTTCAAGGTCGCGACCGAGCTCACCGCCTGGCCCGCTGCCGGCAAGCCGCGCCGGGCCGGCATCAGCTCGTTCGGCTTCAGCGGCACCAACGCCCATGTCATCCTCGAGGAGGCGCCGACCGGCCCGGGCGCTGGCACGGAAGCGGCCGGCAGCCAGCTGCTGCCGCTCTCGGCCCGCACCCCGGAGGCGCTGCGCGAGCTGGCCCAGCGCTGGGCCGAGTGGCTCGAGTCGCCGGATCAGCCGCTCGGCGATGCCTGCTTCACCGCCGGCGCCGGGCGCAGCCATTTCGCCCATCGCCTGGCCGTGACCGGGACCGGTGCCGACGACCTTGCCGCCGCGCTCCGCAGCCATCTCGCCGGCACCGCCAGGCGTCAGGTCGCCGTCGCCACCGCGCCCGGCAACAAGCCGAAGGTTGCCTTCCTCTTCACCGGCCAGGGCTCGCAGCATATCGGCATGGGCCGGGCACTGTATCAGAGCCAACCGGTATTCCGCCGGGTCATCGACGATTGCGATGCGGCGCTGCGCGCCCCGCTCGGCCGCTCGCTGATCGAGCTCCTCTATGGCGGCGTGGCGAGCGAGGAGGAGCTGAAGCAGACCGGCCTCGCCCAGCCGGCGATCTTCGCGGTGGAGCTCGCGCTCTGCCGGTTGTGGCAGTCCTGGGGCGTCGAGCCCGACATCGTCTGCGGCCACAGCATCGGCGAATATGCGGCCGCCCATGTCGCCGGCATCCTCAGCCTGGCCGACGCGCTGGCCCTGGTCGCCGAGCGCGGCCGGCTGATGCAGCAGCTGCCGCCGGGCGGTGCCATGGCCGCGGTCTTCGCCGACGAAGCCGCGGTGTCGGCCGTGCTGGCGACGGCCGGCGACGGCGTCTCGATCGCGGCGATCAACACGCCGCGCGAGGTGGTCATCTCCGGCCCGGCGGCGGTCGTGGCGGATGTCCTCCGGCGGTTCGAGGCGGCCGGGACGATGGCGCAGCCGCTCCGCGTCTCACACGCCTTCCACTCGACCCTGATGCGGCCGATGGTTCCAGCCTTCGCGAGCACCGCCGCGATGAAATCCTACGAGGCTCCGCGGTTGCCGGTGGTCTCGACGGTGACCGGCCGCAAGATCGAGGCGGGTGATTTCACCAGCGCCCGCTACTGGGCCGATCAGATCGAGGCGCCGGTCCGGTTCGCCGCGGCCGCCGAGACGCTGGCGGCCGAAGGCGTCACGGTCTTCCTCGAGGTCGGGCCGACCCCGATCCTCACCGGCCTGGCCCGCCAGACCCTGGCGGCCGAGGGCCATCACTTCCTGGGATCGCTGAAGCCGGCAGAGGACGACCGGCGCCAGCTGCTGCAGAGCCTCGCGGTGCTGTACGTCGAGGGCGCGGACATCGATTGGACGGCCGTCGCCATCGGCAGCGAGGCCCGGAAGGTCGCGGTGCCGGGCTATCCGTTCCAGCGCCGGAGCTATTACCTCCCGCCGATCGTCGATGCCGCCGCGGCCGACGCCGCCGCTCCGGCGCGCAACGCCCATCCCTATCTCGGCCAGCGCATCCGTTCGGCGGTCCTGCCGGCCGGCACGGAGCTGCACCAGGCGATCTTCACCGCCGAGCAGCCGGCATTCCTCAAGGACCACCAGATCTTCGGCGAGATCATCTCGCCGGCGGCCGCGCATCTGTCGATGGCCTTCTCCGCCGCCGGGGCGGGGAGGGCGCTGGAGGATGTCGCCTTCACCGCTCCTCTGGTGATCCAGCCGGACCAGCCCCGCACGGTCCAGCTCATCGTGGACGGCGGGCCCCAGCCGACATACCGGCTGGTGAGCCAGGCGGCGGACGACCCCGCCGACCCCTGGGTCACCCACAGCACCGGCCGGATCGCCGCGTCGGAGGCCGAGCCGCCGGCGCGGGCCGACCTTGCGGCCCTGCGCGATCGCTGCCCCGACAGCATGGAGGCGGCCGAGTTCTATGCGCTGATCGAGACGTTCGGCTACCGCACCGGGCCGACATTCCAATGCGTCCGCGAGATCCGCAAAGGCGAGAATGAATCCGTCTGCCGGGTCGAGGCGCCGTATCGGATCGACGAGGGTGCGATCCATCCCGGCCTGATCGACTCGCTGCTGCAGACCGTGCTCCCCGCCTGCGAGACATCGGCGGCCCGGATGCTGACCGGCGAGAGCGTGCTGATCCCGCTGCACATGGCGACGGTCCGGATTCTTGGCCCGCTGACCCAGCCGCTGCACTGCCACACGCGCGTGACCGTGACGCGTGATCTGGTGAAGAGCGAGATCACGGCCTATGACGGCGATGGTGCGCCCCTGCTGGAGATCACCGGCTTCCTGCTGAAACAGACGAACCGCGATACGCTCTATCAGGGCCTTCGCGCGGACGACCGCGGTGTGGTCCACCTGCAGGATTGGCAGCCGATGGCGCTTGCCGACCAGCCGGTGCCGCAGGACGGGCTCGGCTGGGTCGTGATCGGCGGCCCGGACGGCTGGGGCGAGGCCCTGGCAGCGCAGCTGCGCCGGCAAGGGGCGGATTGCCTGGAGCTGATCCCCGGCAAGGCGCCGGAGCCCGTCGGCGACGGCCGCCACGCCTTCGATCCCGGCGATCCGGACGGGCTGTTGGGTGTTCTTCTGCCCTGGCTCGCCAGCCATGGCTCCCGCGGCGTCAACCTGCTCTTCGCCCATCGCGGCGCGGGCGAGCAGCCCGTCGCGGGTTGCCACGATGCCTGCGGTCTGCTCCTGCCCATCGTCCAGGCGATCGGCGCGGCCGAGGGGTGCGAGCGTCTCCGGCTCTGGCTCCTGACCCGCCAGGCACAATCGGTGGCGCGCGAGGATCATGGTGCGGCGTCGCCGTCGGATGCGGCGCTCTGGGGCTTCGGCCGGGCGATCTCGCGCGAGATGCCGGAGATCTGGGGCGGCCTGGTCGACCTCGAAGCCGGGCCGTCGCCCGCCGGGGTCGCTTCCGTGCTGGGCCTGGTCCAGGCGCCGGCCGGCGAGGACCAGCTGGCGCTGCGTCGCGGCAACCAGGCCTTCGCCGCCCGGATCGTCGGCGCGCCGGCCGGCGCTGCCGGCAAGGACGGGGCGCGCCGGCTGCCGCAGACCGGTGACGACGAAGCCTATTTCCTCGACAAGGGGCCGCGTCAGACGCTCGACGACCTGGTCTTCCGGACCCGCCGACGTCGGTCGCCCGCGGCCGGCGAGGTCGAGGTCGCCATTCTCGCCGCCGGGCTCAATTTCCGCGACGTGCTGAACGCACTGGGCCAGTACCCGGGAGAGGCCGGTCTGCTGGGCTTCGAGGCCGCGGGCACGGTCGCCGCCCTCGGCGAGGGTGTCGACGATCTTGCCGTGGGCGACGTCGTGATCGTCATGGCCGCGCCCGGCTGCATCGCCAGCCATGTGACGGTCGCCCGCCACCTGGTGGTGCGCAAACCCCGGTCGCTCAGCGTGGTCGAGGCGGTGACCCTGCCGGCCACCTTCCTCACCGCGCATTACGCCCTGAATCACCTGGGCGGGATGCGGCGTGGCGACCGCGTGCTGATCCACGCCGCGGCCGGCGGCGTCGGGCTTGCCGCGGTGCAGCTCGCCCTGCTGGCCGGGGCGGAGGTCTTCGCCACGGTCGGCTCGCCCGAGAAGCGCAGGCATCTCGAGGCGATGGGCGTCACCCATGTGATGAACTCCCGCACCACCGATTTCGCGGCCGAGATCCGCGACCTGACCGGCGGCCGCGGGGTCGACATGGTGCTGAACTCGCTGTCCGGCGACTTCATCCCGGCCAGCTTCTCGGTGCTGGCGCCCCATGGCCGCTTCCTCGAGATGGGCAAGATCGGCATCTGGGACGAGGCTCGGGTGCGGGCACAGGATCCCAGCTGGCTCTACCGGCCCTTCGATCTGGCCGCGGTGGTGGTGGAAGATCCGGCACTGATCACCGGCATGTTCGACGACCTGCTGCGGGTGTTCGAGGACGGCCGGCTGCGGCCGCTGCCGAGCACGGTCTTCCCGCTGGCCGAGGCCGAGGAGGCGTTCCGCTTCATGGCCCAGGCCAGGCATATCGGCAAGATCGTGCTGAGCCGGGAGGAAGAGTACCGGCGTGAGGTGATCGAGGCGCATGGGCTGGTGCGGCCGGACGCCGCCTATCTGGTCACCGGCGGTCTCGGCGCGCTGGGCTTGCGGGTCGCCGGCTGGCTGGTGGCCGAGGGCGCCCGGCATGTCGTCCTGACCGGACGCCGGGGACCCGATGAGGCGGCGAAACGAGCGCTGGCGGAGCTCGAGGCCCAGGGCGCGACGGTCACGGTGGTGGCCGCCGACGTGGCGTCGGCGGCGGATGTCGATCGCATCCTAACCACCGTCTCGGCGGATCTTCCGCCATTGCGCGGCGTCATCCATGCGGCCGGCGTGCTCGACGACGGCATGATCGCCGATCTCGATCGGGCGAAGTTCGACCGGGTCTTCGCGCCCAAGGTCGCGGGCGCCTGGAATCTGCACCAGGCGACCCTCGATCTCGACCTGGATTTCTTCGTGCTGTTCTCCTCGGTGGCGGCGGTCATCGGCAATCTCGGCCAAGCCAACTACGCCGCGGCCAACGCGTTCCTGGATGGCCTGGCCCGCCACCGCCGCCGCAGCGGGTTGGCTGCGACCAGCATCAACTGGGGCCCCTGGGCCGAGGCGGGCATGGCGGCGGAGCTCGACACCGACCGGTTCGCGGCGCAAGGCATCCGGGCGCTGGCCCCGGCGCAGGGCTTGCGGGTGCTGAAGCATGTCCTGAAGGAAAACCTGGTGCAGCCGATCGTGGCCGACATCGATTGGGCGGCCTACGGTGCGCATCACGGGCTCGACGGCAAGGCCGGGCTGTTCGCCGCCCTGGTCGCCCAGGCCGACCAGCCGGCGGCGGGCGCGGCGCCGGCGGTCACGGTCCGCGCCATCGTCGACGAGCTGGGCGCGGCGCTGCCGATCGAGCGCGAGGGGCTCCTGCTCGCCTATCTCAAGGATCTGGCTCGCCAGACCCTGGGCTATGGCGATGCGGAGCCGATCGCGCCGGATCAGCCCCTGGTCGAGCAGGGGTTCGACAGCCTGATGTCCGTCGACATGCGCAACCGCCTGAACAAGAGCCTCGGCTGCGCGCTGCCGGCCTCGCTGCTGTTCGATTATCCGACGCTGGAGAAGATTGCCCGCTACCTGCTCAAGGATGTGGTGAAGCTCAAGGCCGAGGCGGCGCCCGCCCCGGCTTCGGCGGCGGCACTGATGGATGAGCTCGATCGGCTGATCGGGTAGGCCGCAGACCGCCCGCTTCGTCTGGTTCAGGCGGCCAGCAGGGTTTTCAGCCGGACCGCCGGCGAGGCGAGCGCGTCGGGGTCGGGGGCCGCGCGCTGGGCGATCAGCATCTCGGCCAGGCGGATCTCGCGGGCGATCTTGCCCAGGGGCCCGACGCCGCTGGCGGCGACCAGCCGGCCGTCCGCCGCCAGGTGGAACAGCAGCTGCGCACCGTCGCCGAGGTCCCGCGCGACCGTCGTCCGCCCCTCATCGGCCAAGCCGGCGATCTGCAGCGTCAGCTCGTACTGGTCCGACCAGAACCAGGGCACCGCCCCGATCGCCTCGCCGCGGCCCAGCATGTTGCGCCCGGCCAGCGCGCCCTGGTCCTGGGCGTTGCGCCAGGCCTCGAGCCGGATGCGGCGGCCGCCATACAGCGGATGGGCGCAGGCGGCGCAGTCCCCGGCCGCGAAGATGTCAGGGTCGCTGGTCGCCAGCGTCGCGTCGACGGCGATGCCGTTGTCGACCGCCAGGCCGGCGGCTTCCGCCAACGCCGTCTCCGGCACCGCGCCGATGCCGGCGATCACCGCATCGGCCGCGATCCGGCTGCCATCGGCCAGCACCACGGCGTCCGGCTCGATCCGGTCGATGCCGATGCCGGTGCGGAGGTCGACGCCGGCGGCGCGGTGCCGGTCGGCGATCACCGCGGCGATCCCGGCCGGCACGCCGCGCATCAGGATGCGGGGCAGGGCCTCGACCAGGGTCACGGCACAGCCGCGGGCGACCGCCGCCGCCGCCAGCTCCAGCCCGATGAAGCCGCCGCCGATGATGGCCAGCCGCACCCCGGGGCGCAGCAGCGGCCGCAGCGCCAGCGCGTCGTCGAAGCGGCGGAGATACAGGGCCCGTTCATGGCCCGGCAGGGTCAGGCGCCGCGGCCTCGCCCCGGTCGCCAGCAGCAGCCGGGAATAGGGCAGGGTGCGCCCGTCGGCCAGGATCACGGCGCGGGCCGCGCGGTCGATCGCCGTGACCTCGGTCCCCAGGATCAGATCGATGCCGAGCGCGGCGGCGCGGTCGCGGTCCAGCACGGTGGTCGCGACCGGCTCCGCCTCCGCCAGCAGCGCGGCCTTGGACAGGGGCGGGCGTTCATAGGGTGGATGGATCTCGCCGCCGACCAGCGTGACCGGGCCATCCCAGCCCTCCTCGCGCAGTGCCGTCGCCGCCCGGGCCCCGGCCTCGCCGGCGCCGACGATCACCATCCCGGCCATCCGTCAGGATCCCAGCCGGAGGAAGACCTGCCCGCCCTCGATCTTCACCGCATAGGTGTTGAGGGCGACGCAGACCGGCGCGCCCTTGGCCGCGCCGGTGGTGAAGTCGAAGCGGCCGTTGTGCTTCGGGCATTCGATGATCGTGCCCATCACCAGCCCGTCGGCGAGATGCACCTGCTCATGCGTGCACAGCCCGTCGGTGGCGAAGTAGCGGTCGTCCTCGGTGCGGTAGATGGCGAAGGTCCGGCCGCCATGGTCGAAGCGGATCACGTCCTCCTCGTCGATCTCATCCGCCGCGCAGGCCGCGATCCAGCCGTCCATGCCGTGTCCTCTCTCGTCGATGCGCGTCATTCGGCCGGCATGGCCTGGGCGGCCCCGATCGCCGGCCCGGGCGACGCGCCCTGGGGCAGCCGCCGGACGACGTGGTGGCGCGGGTCGCGCAGCTGCCGCAGCAGGGTCGGGATGATCTCGCGATAGGCGGCCCAGCAGCTCGGATAGGGCGGCGGGCAGTCGTGCCTCATCGCCGCATGCAGCTTCGGCAGAGCGTGGTAGGGCACCATCGGGAACATGTGGTGCTCCACATGGTAGTTCATGTTCCAGTACAGGAACCGGAACACCGGGTTCATGTAGACAGTGCGGCTGTTCAGCCGGTGGTCCAGCACATCCTCGGCCAGGCCGGCATGCTGGGTCAGGCCGAAGAACAGGACCATGCCGCCGCCATAGAGGGTCGGCAGCCCGACATACATCGCTGGCAGGATGCTGCCCAGCGCCAGGCAGGCGGCGATCACCGCGGCGAAGATGCCGAGGTAGATCCGGGCGACCAGGAACACCTTCCAGCGCTCCATCTCCGGGATGAAGGTCTCCTCCTCTGCCGTCAGCCGGCCGGCCGCGTGCACGAACAGCTTGCGGATCGCGACCTCGCTGCTCTTCAGCATGAAGAGGTTCAGGACGATCTTCAGGACGCTGGGCGGCCGCGGCGCGGCGATCTCGGGGTCGCGGCCGACGATGATGGTGTCGGTGTGGTGCCGGGTGTGGCTCCAGCGCCAGACCGTCGGCTCGCGCAGGATCATGAAGCAGGCGATGTGGTAGACGGCGTCGTTCATCCAGCGGGTCTTGAAGGCGGTGCCGTGGCCGCATTCGTGCCAGCGGCTGTCCGAGGCCGAGCCGTACAGCACGCCATAGGCCGCGAAGAACGGCACGGCCCACCAGCTGCCCCAGAAGAACCCGCCGAGCCCGCCGGTGATCGCGAGCGCCGCGAACCAGATCAGCGTGTCGCGGATCGCCGGCCCGTCCGACCGGCGCATCAGCTCCTTCATCTCCTTGCGCGGGATCGGGCTGGCGTACCAGGTGGCCCCGGCCAGCCCGGCTTCGACCGCGCGCTGGCTCTCCGCCCCGACCAGGCTGTAGTCCCTCCGGCCGATCTCCCCGGGCATCGCATCCTCCTGCACCGCCTCCGCTTGTCCGCAGATGTGAAGGGAGCGTAACCCGAGGCTCCGCCTGCCTCAATGCGGGTATGATAGAATCTATCATTTTCACTCATCCCGTGGCAGGCTGCCCTGATCGGATCTGACAGCGGACACGGAATGAGCAGGCGCCCCACCATCGCCGACCTCGCCACAGCGGCGGGCGTCAGCGTCGCCACGGTCGACCGGGTGCTGAACCAGCGCCATCCGGTGCGCGAGGGCACGGCGGAGCGCGTGCTGCGCGCCGCCGAGGCGATCGGCTATCACGCCACCACGCTGCTGCGGCAGCGGCTGCGGGGCGAGCTGCCGGTCCGCACCTTCGGCTTCCTGCTGCAGAAGCGGGAGGTTCCCTTCTACCAGCAGCTCGCCGCCGACCTTCAGGCCGCCACCGCCGACTGTGCCGCGGTGCGGGGCCGGGCCGTGGTCGAGTTCATGGAGGAGCTGTCGCCGGCGACCATCGTCGAGGCCCTGCGCCGGGTCGGGGCCCGGGTGGACGCGCTGGCCGTGGTCTCGGTCGACCATCCGCACGTGTCGGAGGCGATCGCCGATCTGCGGCGCGCCGGCGTTCCGGTCTTCGCCGTCCTGACCGACCTGATGGCCGAGGACCGGGCCGGCTATATCGGCCGCGACAACCGGAAGGAGGGCCGCACCGCGGCCTGGATGGTGGCGAAGACGGCGCGGGCGCCCGGCAAGGTCGGCATCATCGTCGGCAGCCACCGCTATCTGTGCCAGGAGACGGCGGAGATCTCCTTCCGCTCCTATTTCCGCGAGCACGCGCCGGAGTTCCAGCTGCTGGAGCCGCTGATCAACCTCGAGGATGCGCGGATCGCGCGCGAGGCGACGCACGACCTGATGGCCCGGAACCCCGACCTGGTCGGCCTCTACATCTGCGGCGGCGGCACCGAGGGCGTGATCGACGCGGCGCGGCAGGAGACGGCCCATGCGCCGGTGGCGATCGTGTGCAACGAGCTCACGGCCAAGACCCGCGCCGCCCTGATCGACGGCGTCCTGACCGCAGTGATCTCGACTCCGACCCCGCTCCTGGCAGCGCGGGCGGTTGAGGCGATGGTGCGCGCGGTCGAGCTGCCCGCCCCCGAACCGCCGGGCCAGATCCTGGTGCCGTTCGAGCTGTATGTGTCGGAGAATATTTGAGGGGTGGCGGGGCCCGCTGCTGATCGCCCTCTCCCTCATTGTCATGCTCGGGCTTGACCCGGGCATCCAGGGAATGTCGATACCGCTCTGGGTGGCCCCTGGATTGCCGGATCAAGCCCGGCGATGACATGACAGAAGGGAAGTGGCAGGCAACCAGCTCGCGACCTACCGGTTGTACTTGGTCACGATCAGCGGCCGGGCCGGCGCTTCCTCCGGCACCGGTTCGCCGGCGAGCCGGCCGCGGATGATCGCGACCGCCTTGCGCAGCTCCGCCGCCACGTCGTGGCTCAGCACGGCGTCCATGCCACCCTCCTCCAGCAGCCGGGCGGAGTTCTCGTTCAGCTCATGGCCGATAAAGGCCACGGCGCCGGTCATCCCGGCCTCGGCGATCGCCCGGGCAATGCCGACATTGCCGCCGGCCGTGTTGTAGACCCCGAGCGGCGGCGGCCCCGCCGCCAGGATCTGGTGCATGGTGGCATGAGCGGTGTCGGGGTCGTCACTGGAATGGATGCTCTCCTCCACCGACAGGGTCGGGAACTCGGTGCGCAGCACGCGGCGGAAGCCGATCTCGCGCTCCTCCTGGCAGCGATAGGGCGCGCTGGCGACCAGCACGATCCGCCCCGGGCGCCCGCCGGTCAGCCGGCCCATCAGCCAGGCGGCGGTCGACCCCGCCCGCTCCTGGTCCATGCCGACATAGGCGGTGCGGCCCGATCCGGGCAGGTCGGTGGTCAGGCAGACCACCGGCTTGCCTGTTGCTACGCCGGCCTGGACCGCCCGGTTGATGGCGAAATGCTCGCGCGCCACCAGCAGCAGCCCGTCGCAGCGCGCCAGCATCGACGAAATGTGCTCGGCGAAGTCCGGCGGGTCGACCTCGGCCGTCGGCTGGGTGAAGAACTCCAGGCCCAGCCCCGGATCCTCCGCCGCGACCCGCTCCAGCGCCTGGATCAGGGTGGCGGTGAAGGTCTGGCCCGAATCGCAGGCGAAGCCCAGCCGGATCGACGGCGCCGCCTCCGGGACCGTCGGGCCTTGCCGCCGCTCCAGCGCCGCCAGCACCGCCTGCGCCTTGTCCGGCGCCACGCCGCCGCGGCCGTTGACCACGCGGTCGACCGTGGCGGTCGAGACGCCGGCCTCCGCCGCGATCTCGGCGATGGTGGGGCCCTGCCAGCTGCCGCGCCGCATCCAATCCTCTCGGTTGATGGCTTAAGCATCAATACGGATTTGCGCCTTCGAGGTCAAACTGAACCGAAGAGACGCCGAACGGCTGGGATTTGCAATTGCTGTTGACAGCTATTCAATCATATGGCTTCCATCACTGGCCTCGAAATGAAGCAGATTGATTGTTAATAAATCAGGCGGTGACGGGATGGAAACCGATGTCGTCGTGGCGCTGAACCACATGGTGGTGCCGGCCCTGGATGTGCCGCGGTTCTTCGACCTCGCCGCCGGCCTCGGCTGCCGCGGCGTCGAGATCCGCAACGATCTCGGCGACGATGCCGTCGCCGGCGGCCTGGCGGCGGAGGCGGTGGCGCGGCTGGCGGCGCAGTGGGACGTGACCATCCTGTCGATCAACGCGCTGCAGCGCTTCAACGACTGGACCGAGGCGCGGGCCGAGGAAGCGCGGGCGCTCGCCGATTATGCCGGGCGCTGCGGTGCCGGGGCGCTGGTGCTGGTCCCGGTCAACGATTCCGGCTGGCAGCTACCGCCGGAGGAGCGGCGCGCCGGGCTGCGCCGGGCCCTGTCCGGCCTGGCCCCGATCCTGGCCGATTCCGGCATCCTCGGCCTGGTCGAGCCGCTCGGCTTCGAGATCTGCTCGCTCCGCTCCAAGCGCGAGGCCGTGGCGGTGATCGACGAGCTCGGCCTCGGCGACCGGTTCCGGCTGGTGCACGACACCTTCCACCATCATCTGGCGGGTGAGCCGGATCTGTTCCCCGACCGCACCGGGCTGGTCCACATGTCCGGCGTGGAGGACCGCACGGTGCCGCTGGCCGAACTGCGCGACGCGCATCGCGTGTTGGTCGGCCCGGCCGACATGATCGGCAATGCACTTCAGATCCGGGCGCTGCACGCCGGCGGCTATCGCGGCCCCGTCTCCTTCGAGCCCTTCGCCGCCAGCGTCCACGCCGATCCCGACATCGCCGGCGCGCTGCGGGGCAGCATCGACCATCTGGGCGCAGCGCTGGTGCGGATGGCCGCCGAATGATGGAGATCCGTCAGAAAGATCCGCGAGCCCGTGAGGGAATCTGAGAGATTCCATCATGGGTTGATTGAGCCGTCCGGCGGCGCGATCTACCGTCGCGGGACATAGAGCCGGCACGAACCGGACAGCCCGGGCATCCGGGCCGAACCATGGGAGGACGCCTGATGAAGAGAACCCTGCTCGCCTTCGCCGCTGCCGCTCTGCTGTCGCTGCCCGCCGAGGCCGCGACCAAGATCGGCGTCTCGATGGCCCATTTCGACGACAACTTCCTGACCATCCTGCGCAACGCGATGACGGAGGAGGCCAAGGCGAAGGGCGCCGAGATCCAGTTCGAGGACGCCAAGGGCGACATCGGCAACCAGACCAGCCAGATCCAGAACTTCATCGCCTCCGGCGTCGACGCCATAATCGTCAACCCGGTCGACACCTCGGCCACGCCGCAGATGTCGCAGCTGACGGTGGAGGCCAAGATCCCGCTGGTCTTCGTCAACCGCAAGCCGGACGGCGACACCCTGCCGGACGGCGTGGTCTTCGTCGGCTCGGACGAGCGCCAGTCCGGCACGCTGGAGATGGAGGAGCTGGCGCGGCTGGCCGGCCACAAGGGCAATGTCGTGGTCATGGTCGGCGAACTGGCGACCAATGCGGCGCAGCTGCGCACCAAGGATGTCGAGGACGTCGTCGCCAAATATCCCGACATGAAGATCGTCGAGAAGCAGACCGCGAACTTCCAGCGCAACGAGGCCATCGACCTGATGACCAACTGGCTGACCGCGGGCACCGACTTCACCATCGTCGCGGCCAACAATGACGAGATGGCGATCGGCGCCATCCTCGCGATGCGGCAGGCCGGCAAGGACCCGAAGCCGTACCTGATCGGCGGCGTCGATGCGACGCCCGACGCGCTGGCCGAGATGGAGCAGGGCACTCTCGACGTCACCGTGTTCCAGAACGCCCGCGGCCAGGGCAGGGGCGCGGTCGAGGCGGCGCTGAAGCTGGCGGCCGGCGAGAAGCTCGACAGCTGGCAGTGGATTCCGTTCGAGCTGGTGACGCCCGACAACATGAAGAAGTTCTCGCAGTAATCCGCGATCATCGACCAAGGTCCGGGAGCGCCCGCGCCCCCGGGCGGAAAGGCGCCCGCCATGACCGCCTCCGTCGCCACCTTGCGCCGGCCCGACCCTTCGCCCGCCGCCGACTGCCTCCTGGAGGTGGCGAATGTGCGCAAGGCCTTCCCCGGCGTCGTCGCCCTCGACGATGTGTCGTTCCGGCTGCGCCCCGGCACCGTGCACGCGCTGATGGGCGAGAACGGCGCCGGCAAGTCGACGCTGATGAAGATCATCGCCGGCATCTACGCGCCGGATGCCGGCGAGATCCGCCTCAAGGGCCGGCCGGTCGCGCTGCCGACGCCGCTGGCGGCGCTGGAGGCCGGCATCGCCATGATCCATCAGGAGCTGAACCTGATGCCGTTCATGACCGTGGCGGAGAACATCTGGATAAGGCGCGAGCCGCGCAACCGCTTCGGCCTGATTGACCACGGCGCGATGCGGCGGCGCACGACGGAGCTGTTCGCCACCCTCGCCATCGACATCGACCCGGAGGCGGAGGTGCGCAGCCTCAGCATCGCCAGCCGGCAGATGGTCGAGATCGCCAAGGCGGTGTCCTACAACTCCGACGTCCTGATCATGGACGAGCCGACCTCGGCCCTGACCGAGCGCGAGGTCGACCACCTGTTCGCCATCATCCGCACGCTCAAGGCGGCCGGCAAAGGCATCGTCTACATCACCCACAAGATGAGCGAGCTGGCGGCGGTGGCGGACGAGGTGTCGGTGTTCCGCGACGGCCGCTTCATCGGCTCCGGCCCCGCCGCCGAGCTCGACCGCGAGGCCATCATCCGGATGATGGTGGGGCGCGAGCTCGGCCAGATGTACCCGAAGCTGCAGGCCCAGATCGGCGCCCCGGTGCTGGCGGTCGAAGGCCTCGGCCTGGACGGCGTCTTCGCCGATGTCGGCTTCGAGCTGCGCGCCGGCGAGATCCTGGGCGTCGCCGGCCTGGTCGGCTCCGGCCGCACCAATGTGGCGGAGGCGCTGTTCGGCGTCACCCCGGCCACCGCCGGCACCATCCGGATCCTGGGCGAGGCGGTGCGGATCGGGTCGCCGGCGCAGGCGATGGCGGCGGGCATGGCCTTCCTGACCGAGGACCGCAAGGAAACGGGCCTGTTCCTGACCCTGCCGGTGCTCGAGAACATGCAGATGGCGGTGCTGCGCGACCGCTACGTCAAGGCCGGCTTCGTCGCCCAGGGCGCGATCGCCCAGGCCTGCCAGGCCTGGCGCACCACGCTCCGGATCAAGACGCCGGACCTGCAGGAGCCGGCGCTGAACCTGTCCGGCGGCAACCAGCAGAAGGTGCTGATCGCCCGCTGGCTCCTGACCAAGCCGCGCATCCTGATCCTGGACGAGCCGACGCGCGGCATCGACGTCGGCGCCAAGGCGGAGATCTACCGGCTGATCTCGGCCTTGGCGCAGGAGGGCGTGGCGGTGCTGATGATCTCCTCCGAGCTGCCGGAGATCCTCGGCATGAGCGACCGGATCATGGTCATGCATCAGGGCCGGGTGACCGGCATCCTCGACCGCGGCGAGGCCGACCAGGTGAGCATCATGCGGCTGGCCTCGCGCTGAGGCCGCCGATCGTCAGTTGAACGAGAGCCGGCCGGGCGCCGGCCGGGGAGGACAGGATGAGCGCGACCCAGGTTTCCGGCCCCCAGATCGACGCCACCCGCCGCCGGTTCCGCCTGCCGGTGGAGGCCAGCATCTTCCTGGTCCTGGTCGGCATCTGCGTGCTGTTCGAGGCGCTCGGCTGGTACGCCCGCGGCCAGTCCTTCCTGGTCAACCCGCAGCGCCTGCTGATCATCGTGCTGCAGGTCTCGATCGTCGGGCTGCTCGCGGTCGGAGCGACCCAGGTGATCATCACCTCCGGCGTCGACCTGTCGCCGGGCTCGGTGCTGGCGCTGGCCGCCATGGTGTCGGCGACCTTCGCCCAGAGCTCAGGCTTCAGCCGAATCATCTTCCCGGCCCTGACCGACATGCCGGTGGTGGTGCCGGTGGCGATGGGCCTGCTGGTCGGGGGCGCGGCCGGGCTGGTCAACGGCGCGCTGATCGCCAAGACCGGCATCCCGCCCTTCATCGCCACGCTCGGCATGATGGTGGCGGCCCGCGGCACCGCCCGGGCCTATACCGACGGCGCCCCGGTCTCCGGCCTGCTGCCGGCCTTCACCTGGATCGGCCAGGGCAGCCGGCCGGTGATCCTGTTCCTGGTGGTGGCGCTGATCTTCCATGTGGCGCTGCGCTACACCCGCTACGGCAAGTTCACCTACGCCATCGGCGCCAACCCGCAGGCGGCGCGCGTCTCCGGCATCGATGTCGGCCGGCACCTGATGCTGGTCTACACCATTGCCGGCCTCCTGGCCGGGCTGGGCGGCATCGTCATGGCGGCGCGCAACGGCAGCGGCCAGGCCAATATGGGCACGGGCTACGAGCTCGACGCCATCGCCGCGGCGGTGATCGGCGGCACCAGCCTGGCCGGCGGCGTCGGCCGCATCACCGGCACCGTGATCGGCACGGTGATCCTGGGGGTGATGACCAGCGGCTTCACCTTCCTCGGCATCGACGCCTACTACCAGGACATCGTGAAGGGCGGCATCATCGTCGCCGCCGTGGCCGCGGACCAGTACCGCCAGCGCCGCCGGCGCAAAGCGTGAACGCAAGGGGAGGGGAAGGGATGCAGCGGCTTCTGGTGCTTCAGTCGCTCTGGGCGATGGAGCGGCGCCACACCGACGGGTTCGAGCGCACGGTCGAGGCCAATGTCGAGATGATCGCGGGGGCTGGCTTCGACGGCATCAGCACGCCCTGGACCGATCGGGATCTGGTCCGCCGCACGGCAGGCTGCCTGCAGGGCACCGCCATGGTCGCCGAAGGCGTGTGCTTCCCCAAGACCGTCGACGAGCTGAAGCCGGTGCTCGAGATCGCGGCCGAGTTCCCGGTGCACCACATCAACCTGCAGCCGGACGTCCGGCCGCGGCGGCTGGAGGAATGCGTGCCGCTGATCGAAGGCTGGCGGCGCCTGGCCGAGCAGGTGGATTTCCCGGTGCTGATCGAGACCCATCGCGACCGGATGACCACGGATCTCTACTTCACCCTCGACCTGCTCGACCGCTTTCCGGGGCTGCCATTGCTGGCCGACCTGTCGCACTTCCTCGTGGGGCGGGAATTCGCCTGGCCGGTCTCGGACGAGAACCACGCCCTGATCCACCGGATCCTGGAGAATTCCTGGGCCTTCCACGGCCGCGTCGCCTCGCGCGAGCAGGTGCAGATCGAGATCGCCTTCCCGCACCACAAGCCCTGGGTCGACCTGTTCCTCGACTGGTGGGGCCATGGCTTCCGCAGCTGGCGCCGCCGCGCTGTCGCGGACGCGACCCTGTCCTTCACCTGCGAGCTGGGGCCGAAGCCCTATGCGATCACCGGGCGCGACGGCAACGACACCACCGACCGCTGGGCCGAATCCCTGACCCTCGCCGGGCTGGCCCGCGACCTCTGGGCCGAGACCGCCCGCGGATAACGGGCCTCACCGCGCGGAGGCGGGCCGACCCGGTGTCAGCCGGTCGCGGCCATGGCGTTCTTCTGCCAGTGCGATGTCCGGTTCGCACCGGCCTGCGCGGCCAGAAGCTTGTCGAGTTCCGCCGCGATCCGGGCCAGGCCGGGCACGTCGTCGGACCAGGATTTGATCCAGCCGACCATCGCCCGGGCCAGGTCCGGACGCTGCTCGCGGAGCAGCGAGGCGACGGCGCATTCGGTCTGGAGCGCCTGCTCGACCACCGCCATCGCACGAGGCGGCAGGCCCTGCATGCTGTCCAGCGGCGTCTCGACAGGCTGGCGGACCGGCACGTGGATCCGCACACCACCCGTCGCCGGGGCGGAGTCGAAGATGAAGGCGGCCGGTTGCGGCCCGTCGGGGGTGGTCATGGCGATCGCCTGGAACCGGCCGTCCACCTCTTCGGTGAACACGGTCAGGCTCGCCGTCGTGCTGTCGCGATAGTCGAGATTCAGGGAGGCATAGCCGTCCGACTGGATCCGGCGCGCCACGATCACCAGCTCGGTCCGGCGCAGGGTCCAGTCGAACCGGTCGGGGATGCGCAGCACATCGGCGCAGACTGTCACCAGAGGGGGATCGAGATCGGCGGCCCGCAGCGCCGCACGGATCTCACCGAGATCCAGATGCATGGCGCGGAACGCGGCTTCGTTCGCACCGATCGCCCGGCTCGAAACACCGGCGATGCCGCTGCGGGTCTCGATGGCGTCGAACAGCGCCGCCAACCCGTCCGATGGGGACTCTCCCTTAGGGGCGATTCTGTTGTGCATGAAGGCCTCCATCCTGTCGGCCGTCGATCTCCGGCCCACCGCCGTCCGCATGCCCAGTCATGCGACAATATTCCGCCGAAATCATCCGGGGAACTTGGCGCAATATTGCGCGGCTCAGCTTATGGTTCTGTATAGTCGCAGAAACGTTCACAGCTGTGACTAGGGTATGAACCACCATTCGCACGGGACGCGATAGCGAATGACTGGCGGCCCTCGGAAACGACCACGGGCTTCGACCGCATCGATCGAAGCCC
Organism: Inquilinus sp. OTU3971; assembly: GCF_038440215.1. Lineage (NCBI taxonomy): Bacteria > Pseudomonadati > Pseudomonadota > Alphaproteobacteria > Rhodospirillales > Rhodospirillaceae > Inquilinus > Inquilinus sp. OTU3971. The sequence continues at coordinate 61,076 of NZ_JASATH010000013.1, forward strand.
GCGTCTCGGAGATCGGAGCGAGGCTGACGCCGGCCCGCGGGATCAGACGGCGACCTGCCCCCGGGCGCAGCGGCGCCGCAGCAGCACCGCCGAGGTCTGCTGCTGCAGGCCGATGGTCAGCAGCACCAGATTGTCGCGGGCGATCTCGGGATAGAGCGCCGCCAGCGTCACCGGCACCGAGGCCGAGGTCATGTTGGCGTATTCGGTCAGCGTCGTCAGGTACTGGCCCGGCCGGATCGCCTCGGCCCAGGCGCCGCTCAGCACCGACGAGGCCTGGTGCGCGATCAGCGTGATCTCGTCGGCCGCCAGTCCGTTGCGGCGCAGCAGCCGGTCGACGATCCGCGGCGGGATCTTGGCGCCGTACTCCTTGTACGATGCGGCCCCCTCGTCGCCGATATACATCAGCGGGGTGGTGAAGCTCTCCGCCAGATAGGGCGGCGGCGGGTCGATCGTGCCGGCCGGCCGGGCGCTCATATGCATGGCGCCGAAATAGCCGGTGTCGGTGTCGGTCACGACGTCGACCAGGGCGAAGCGCTGCGGGTCGTCGGTCACCGCCATCACCGCCGCGCCGGCGCCGTCGGCGGCACCGATGCAGGTCGCCTCGTGGTAGCTGACATGCCGGCTCCAGTTGCAGCCGCAGACGACCAGCGCGTTGCGCAGGCCGCGGCCGGTGCGGATCAGCGCCTCTGCCAGGACCAGCCCGTCGTTGAAGATGGTGAACTCGGTCCCCAGCGGCAGCACCTGGCAGCGCGACGGCAGGTTCAGCGTCTGGTGAAGCGCCACCAGGTCGTTCGGGCTGATGTAGTCGGCGACCGAGGCGGCGCCGACCAGCAGGTCGATGTCGCCGGCGCCCAGCCCGGCATCGACCAGGGCGGCGGCGGCGGCTTCGGCCATCAGCCCGACCACGGTCTGGCCCGGCGCCAGGATCCGGCGCTGGTCGAAGCCCTGGAACAGGTCGGTGTGCGGCGGCGGATGGGCCTTGATCCAGTCGAAGACCGGCGCATCGTTGGTCCGGACCTGCTCCGGCACCGCGAAGCCGACGCCCTTGATCCGGGCCGTGTTGTCAACCATTCACGCGTCCTTCCGCGGAGCCTCGGCCTGGGGTGCGACGGGCATGCTCAGGCCTGCGGCGGGGTGCGGTAGTAGGGCGGCACCTCCGACCGGTCGATCTCCAGCACGATCACCTGCGGCCGGCGGTACAGATCGGCCTGGCCGATCGCCTTGGTCAGGGAGGCGCGCAGCTGCTGCGGGTCGTGCACCGTGTAGGTGGTGGCGCCCAGCCCGGTGGCGAAGGCCACCAGGTCCGGCGCCCCCAGCTTGTAGTAGTCGGTCCAGGAGGGCTCGGGCGGCTCGGGGAAGAAATGCGCGTTGCCCTGGCTGACCATGGCCAGGTCGTTGTTGTCCATGACGATCCAGATGGCGCCGATGCCGTAGCGCGCGGCGGTCGACACCTCGCTGCCATGCATCAGGAAGGCGCCGTCGCCGGTGATCGCGACGCAGGTCCGGTCCGGCGCGCCGAGCTTGCCGCCGACCACCGCGCAGGTGCCGAAGCCGAGCGGCCCGGTGTCGAGCGACAGGTGAAGCTGGGTCGGCGGGTCGATCGCCAGGTCGTTCAGCGTCCAGCCGACGCAATTGGCGCAGTCGATGAAGATGTGGCTGCCGGTGGGCACCACCTCGTTGATCACCCGCATCGCCGATTGCGGCAGGATCGGGCTGGCCTGGGATTCGCGCTTCTCCGGGTCGTACCAGGGCGCGTGATTGTCCCGGATCCAGCGGACATAGGTCTTGCGCTCCGCCACCGCCGCCTCGTCCGGCTGGCGCCGCGCCGCCAGCTCGCACAGATCGTCGATGAACTGGCCGAGCTCGCTGACGATGCCGAGCTCGATCGGGAAGACACGGCCGATCACCGCCTGGTCGGCATCGACCTGGATCAGCGGCCCCTGCGGCAGCAGGGCGGTGTTCCAGTTGCCGGTGGCGAGGTTGCCCAGCACCGAGCCCATCACCATCAGCGCGTCATAGGCAGGGCCGCCGCCGGCCGCGGCGAGATACAGGCTGGGCCAGATGCAGCCGGCCAGGCCGGTGTTGCGCAGCGCCAGCGGGTGGGTCTCCGGGAACAGCGCCTTGCCGTCGGGCGAGGTCATCACCGGGATGCCGAAGCGCTCGACGAAGGCGATGAACTTGTCCCGGCGCTCGCCCTGCAGGGCGAAGCGGTTGCCGTTGCCGAGCATGATCAGCGGCCGCTTCGCCCGCAGCAGCAAATCCAGCGCCTGGTCGGTGCGGGCGCGGTCGCTGGCCTTCGGCACGGTGCGGTAGTTCCGCCAGGTCGCCGGGAACGCGACGGGCTTGCTGGGCGCCTCGTTCGAGACGTCGACCGGCAGGCTGATATGGGTGGCACGGAACGGGATCGACAGCGCGTCGCGCAGCGCCTGGGTGAACAGGGTGGCGAAATCGTCCGGGCTGGCGATCATGGCGCTGTACTGCACCGAGGCCTGGTACACGGCGTCGACATTCAGCGTGCCGTCGACACCCTGCTGCAGATAGCCCTTGCCGAAATAGCTCTCGGCCACCTCGCCGGTGATGGCCAGCACGGCGGAATGGTCGGCCTGGGCGTTCATCACCCCGGTCAGCGCGTTGACCGCACCCGGGCCGGTGGTGGCCAGGACCACGCCCAGCCCGCCGGTCACCCGATGCAGCCCGTCCGCCATGTAGGCGGCGCCGGTCTCGTGTCGGCAGACGATGTAGGTGAACTCGTCCTCGCGCAGCCGCAGATCGTTCAGCAGATACATGATGCCGCCGCCGGGAATGCCGAACAGGTAGCGGACATTCTCGAGCTTCAGATAGTCGAGCAGCAGCTGCGACACCGTCCGGTCGGTCACTGTGCGGTAATAGGTCGTGCTCTGCTGCAGCATCGCGGGAACTTTCGGGACGAGGGACGGGAAATCAGGCGGCGGAGGCGAGGCTGCCGGCCGGGGCGGCCAGGCCGAAATGCCCGGTCAGCATCATCTCGGCGGTCTGCAGCGCGCCTTCGACCCAGCCCTGATAGGTCGAGTAGGATTCGCCGCAGATATAGACTTCCTCGTCGAGGACCGGCTTGACGATCAGCGGCATCACCGCCGCGGTGTCGACGCCGATGTTCCAGGAATGCCAGCCGCCGCCATAGGGGTCGTCGCCCCAGTCGCGGAAGGCGGCGGCATAGGGCTCCGGCGCCTCCGTCACCCCATGCACCTCCTTCAGCTGGCGATGCGCCTCGGCCACCATCAACGCGCTGATGCGGTAGATGTCGCCCAGCTTCGGCTCGCCGCCGGTGACGAAGGGGTTGGGGCGGCCCTCGAAGGGCGGGCCGCTGTCGCGCACCCCCTCCCAATAGTCGACCGAGATGCCGTCGGTATAGGCCGCGACCAGCAGCGAATTGTGGTTCCGCGGGTCGCCGCCGGGCATGTCGCCTTCGGTCTCGAAATAATAGATCTGGCGCAGCGGCAGGTCGGTGACGGAATCGCCCGAGGTCAGGCCCAGCTCGCGCCACCAGGGCTGCGGATAGGCCAGGGCGAACTTGTACAGCGCCTGGCCGGTGACGGTGGCCAGCAGCTCGGCCACGCCTGGCTTGGCGAAGAACTCGCTCGGGCCGGCGCGGTCCAGCGGATGCTCGGCGATGCGGTCCAGCGACCGGCGCGGCATCGCCAGGATCAGGCGGCGGGCCAGGACGACATGGTCATGGCCGGTGCCGTGGTCGTGCACGGTCAGGGCGTACAGCCCGTCCTCGCGCCGGCTGAAGGCGATCAGCTCGCGCCGCAGATGGACGTGGCCGCCGGCCGCTTCGAACTCGTCGCACAGGCGCCGGGGCAGGGCCTCGTAGCCCTCGGGCAGATGGACATACGGGGTCTGCTGCGCCGGGATCGCCCAATCCTCCATGTACCAGGGGATGGCCTCGGCCGCATTCCAGTTGGTCAGCACCGTGTTGAAGCCGCCGCCGGCGAGGGCGAGATTGTAGGCCTCGACGCTCAGCGCGTTCAGCAGCACCTGCCAGAAGCCGTGCTGGCGCAGCGGGAAGCCGTTCAGCGTGGCGGCGGCGCAGGCCTTGCGCAGCTCCTCGTTGCTCATCGTGCTGGCGCCGGGGATGACCGTCTCGATCGCCTGCACCACCAGCTTCGACGGCGGCTTGCCTTGCTCCTGCTCGGTCAGCCAGTACGGCACCGCCGCTGCGTCGGCATACTCGCGGACTTGGAAGCGGTGGCTGCGCAGATAGGCCAGGTTCTGCGGCCCGCCCATCGGGAATGTCTCGGTCTGGAAGCCCAGCTGCTTGACCAGCCCCATGACCAGCAGCTGGGAGGTCATGATCCGCATGCCGCCCAGCTCGGCCGGCACATGCGGCATGCCGGGAAGGCGGACGGTGTCGAGCCGGCCGCCGATCCGGTCGCTCATCTCGAACAGGTGGATGCCGGCCGCCGCGATCCTGGACTCCGGCGCGGTGGCCAGCCGCCAGGCACTGTACACGCCGCCCATGCCGCCGCCGATGATCGCACAGTCGATGATGCCTTCGGGGTCTGCGCCCATGATCATCACTCCGTCTGCAAGGATGGTTGCGTGGCCGCTGCAGCGGCCATGTCAGATGCTCACGATCTGGTCGACCGCCTCGAGCGAGGCGATCAGAGAGCCCTGGATCCAGGCCTGGTCGAGCGAGCAGTGCTCGCCCGCGAAGAACACCCGGCCCTCCGGCTTCTTGCCGTCGAGCCAGATCGAGCCGAGCTGCCCCGGCAGCAGGAAGGCGAAGGCGCCGGCCGACCATTTGTGCGACTGCCAGCAGATCGACGCGGAATCGACCACCAGATTGTCGTCCAGGATCTCCGGATGGTACCGGGCGATGCCGCGGCGCACGGCCTCGACCTGGGCCGCCGGCTCCATCAGCCCGAGGCGCAGCGCGTCCGACCCCCAGCAATAGGCGCCCAGCAGCGCCCCCGGCATCGAGGCATCGGCGTTCGGCGCGGGCCCGGTGCGCTCGTCATGCGCCGGGCCGGTGTGCGGGTTCGACCAGGGCCGCGGCGGCAGCGGGCCGCGCTCGACCTGTAGGTGATCCATCGGATAGTAGGTCTGGCGTTGCAGCCCGTCGGAGATCGAGGCGCCGCCATAGATGCCGTAGCGCGACTGCCAGAACCGCTCGCGGCAGTCGAGGATGACCTTGGTCGAGGCGGCATAGGCCATCTGGCTGATCGACAGGCGCTTGCCGTAGCTGAAGCCGTCCAGCTGCATCCGGCGCATGACGCCGAAGGGCAGGGTGCACAGCACGTAGTCCGCGGTCAGAATCTGCGGCCCTTCCGGCCCGGTATAGCCGATCTCGACGCTGGTCTCGGAGGCCAGGCTGATGCGGGTGACCTCATGCTGCGTCAGCACGGTGCCGGGGCGCAGCATCGCCGCCAGCGTGTCGGGCAGCTGGCTCATGCCGCCATGCAGCGTGGTCAGGTTGTTGCCGGTGCCGACGATGGTGTCGCGGATGAACATCGTCACCGCCTTGTCGAACCAGACGGCGAGGCTGGTATAGGCGCCGACCAGCTGCTTCACCGACTGCGGCAGCACCGTGTCGAGGAAGGCGCCGAGCGACAGGCTGTCGAGATAGCGCAGCCGGTCGGTGGTCATCTCGCCCTTGAACAGGCTGTCCTGCTCGTATTGGGTCAGGGGGGCGATGGCGTTGGCCAGCACCCAGCCGAAGATGGCGCCGCCCGGATCCTGCGGATAGGCGCCGTCGGGCGATGGCGGAGTCTCCGGCAGGCCGTAGCGCGGATAGATCCGGCTGCGGTCCTCACTGAGCCGGCAGACCACGTCATGGATGTCGAGGAAGTTCTGGTCGACGCTGTTGACGAACGGGATCAGCCGGCCCTTCAGGCCGGCCCGGTCGATGTAGTAATGGGTGTAGTCGTGCGAGCCCGGGACGCGCATCGCCCCCAGCTCATTGTAGCTGCCGTCGTTGAAATGATGGGTCAGGATGCGGCCGCCGACGCGCTCGCTGCCCTCGAGGACCGTGGCGACGTGGCCGAGCTGCTGCAGCTCATAGGCCGCCACCAGGCCGGCGATGCCGGCGCCCAGGATCACCACATGCTTGGTGCCGTGTCCGGCATTGTCCTTCCGGATCTGCTGCAGCATCTCGGCGATCGGGACATGCGGATAGGTGCTCTGCTGCTGGGACATGCTGGCCTCCGCCGATTCGAGCGGGGGACCGGACAGATCCACCCCGTTCGTAATAAATTTTAGGAAAAATCTTTCGAATCCTACTCTGGCCGATGGCTGTTTCCTGCCGCCGCGACACGTTCGGATGCCGAATCCTACTGACTCTGGTAGCATGTTGTGCGGCGCGGGATGTAAACCAGATTTGAACGGCTGTTCGCATTCATCCGCTACGCGCCTCGACAAGGAACGGCCGCGGGGCAGGGCAGGATTTTTGATGGGCAATAGGATGGCGGACATGACAGGCGGCGCCGCACGGCGCGATCGCCTGATCGTGGTGGAGGACGACCCGGTCACGCGCACGATGATCGCGCGCTACTTCGCGGAGGAGGGGTTCGAGGTGGAGGAGGCGGCCACCGGCGCGGAGTGTCGCCGCGCCATGAAGCGCACGCCCGCCGACCTGCTGTTCATCGACATCCAGCTGCCGGATGGCGACGGCTTCGACCTCGCCCGCGAGATCCGGTCGACCAGCGCGGTCGGCATCATCTTCGTCACCCAGAAGGACAGCGAGGTCGACCGCATCGTCGGGCTCGAGCTGGCCGGCGACGACTACGTCACCAAGCCGGTGAAGCTGCGCGAGCTGCTGGCCCGGTCGCGGGCGCTGCTGCGCCGCCGGGGGCTGGAGCGCGACGCCGCGCGGCACAACCCCGTGGTCACCTTCGATTCCTGGCTGCTGGACCAGACGCGGCGCGAGCTGACGACGCGGGACGGCACCCCGGTGCGGGTGACACGCGGTGAGTTCGACCTCCTGGCGGCGCTGGTGCAGGCCAATGGCCGGCCGCTCAGCCGTGACTATCTGGTCGAGGTGATCAGCAACCGCGACACCGAGGTCGGCGACCGCACCGTCGACGCGCTGATCGCCCGGCTGCGGCGCAAGCTGCAGACGCCGGCCGGCGGGCCGCCGGTGATCGTCACCGTGACCGGGGTCGGCTACAAGCTGGGCGTCCGCACCGACGCGGGGGGCTGAGAGCGCGATCGCTGCATTTCCGCCATGAGGGCATCGATCGACAGGCGACGGAGCGGCCCCAGCGCTGCCGCCATCTCCACCAGGCCGTCGATCGGTGCGTCGTTGCCGGCGCAGGATTCGATCGCGGAGGCATGGCGGGCCATGCGGATCAGGCCCAGCGCGCCGGCCGAGCTGCTCAGGCGATGGGCCAGGCGGGCCAGGTCGCGGCGATCGCCGGCCTCGGCCGCGGCGCCGATCGCCCGGACCAGCGGCCGCGAGACCCGGTGGAACATCAGGGCCAGCCGTGCCAGCTCACTGGTCCCCAGGATCTCCTGGCGCTCGTCGTAGAACTCGCGGTCGACCAAGGCGGTCGGATCGGCCGACACCACGGGCTGCTCGACCGGCAGGCGGGCATCCGAGACGGCGGCCAGCATGCGCTGCAGCGCGGCCAGCTGCAGCGGCTTGCCCAGGATGCGCTCGATGCCGGCCAGGGCGCAGCGCTGCCGGCTGCCGTCGGTCAGGTCGGCGGTCAGCGCCAGGATGTGCGGCGGCTCGCGGTCGCCCGGCAGGGCCCGGATCCGGCGCGTGGCCTCCAGCCCGTCCATGCCCGGCATGTGCAGGTCCATCATCACCACGTCGAAGGAGGCGGCCGCCGCCGCCTCGATCGCAGCCTGGCCGCCATCGGCGAGGGTGACCCGGTGGCCCAGCCGGCCGAGCAGCCCGGCGGCCACCGCCCGGTTGATCGGGTCGTCGTCGACCACCAGCACCGACAGCGCCGGGCCGGCCACGACCGGCGCCGGCGCCTCCGGGGGGGGGGGGGCCCGCGCGGCCCGGGCCCGCCCGGGGGGGGG